>CAYXDL010000008.1:0-18023 GCA_964463775.1 uncultured Hyphomicrobiales bacterium | reverse complement strand
GGCCATCCGATCTGATCATCGATGCCTTCATCCGCCATCTGGATGATGTCTATGCCGAGACCTTCGGCGGGAGAGAGCCCGAATGCCGCCAGACGATCCGCGATGTTGCCCGCATGGCGCTGTCCCATCATGCCCGCTCCAACGCGCCGTATCATGACATGGACCACACCATTCATGTCACCATCGTCGGCCAGGACATTCTGCGCGGCAAGATCATCCGCGACGGCAATGTCAGCCCGCGCGACTGGACGACATTCGTATCGGCGCTGCTGTGCTTTGCCCTGGGCTTTGTGCGCGGCATATGTCCGGGCGATACGGATGACGCCTTCGAAACGGGCGAGGAAGGGGCCGTTGTCGCCATGCCCCGGGGGGCGACGGACGGTTATTTGTGGCCGTATTTCACCTCACGTTCCAAGCTGTTCGTGCGGAATTATTTTGCGGTGCATCCGCTGCTGGACGGCAAACGCCTGGCCGATATCATCGAATATTCCCGCTTTCCGCCGCCGGAGGGCAGGAATCTGGAAACGGCGACCTATCCGGGACTGCTGCGCGCGGCCCATATCATCGGTGCGGTATCGGATCCCAATTTCATGCTGAAGATGCGCCGCCTGTTCATCGAATTCATTGAATCCGGCATTGGCGAGGATCTGGGCTATCCCGATCATGTGGCCCTGAAGAACGGATATCCGGATCTGTTCTGGGATGTCCTGCATCCGCGCATCCGCGAAGGCATTCGCCTGCTGGCCTATACGGGGGAGGGGCGGGTCTGGCTGGCCAATATGCACCGCCATGTCATGCGCGAGGAGCACAGGGGTGATATCGCCTGATTTCGCCTGCACAACACTTGGGACGTTTTTCTTCCGTGTTTCGTTGCCGGGCAGGCTATTGCTGCCATTTGCCGTCGCGTTGCAGGAAGACGGGATCTTTCTGCTCCGTCACACTGAGGAAATGACTGCACAAAGCCCCGTTATTGCCGATGCGGTGAAGCATGAAGCCGCCGGCCTCTGCTGACAGGGCCAGTTTTCCGGGCTGTTCCAGCCAGCCGCTGAGATGAAAGGCGCTGCTGGGCGCGGCACAGACGGGAATGCCTGCCAGAGACGCCATGGCGGGGCGGTGCAGATGGCCGCAGCAGATCGCCAGCGGCCGCCGCCTGCCGCCGTGCAGAACCTCGGCAAGGGCATCGGCGTTTTCAAGGCGCATTTCATCCATGCTCGTCAGCCCGCTGATAAAGGGCGGATGGTGCAGGAACAGCAGCAGCGGCGCGGTTTCCGCTTCGTTCAGACAGGCATGCAGCCAGTCGAGGGTATCATCATCCACCCGGCCATGGTGATGGCCGGGAAGCAGGGTGTCGATCATGACGATTTCAGCCCCGGCGATCCGCGCGCGATAGCGGATCGGCCCGCTTCGCCCCAGAAAGGGATGAGTGGAGGCGAATACCTGGCGCAGGTTATCCCGCTGATCGTGGTTGCCGGCCCCCAGATATACGGGCACCGTCAGAGGGGAGAGCAGCGCGGCAAGATGCCTGTATTCCTCAACACTGCCATGGCAGACCAGATCGCCCGTGATCACGAGGACATCCGGCTGGCGGGGCAGGGCCCTGATCTCGGCGATGGCGGCCCGCAGGCCTGCCGCCCCGTTATAGCGCTCATCGGCGGCGCTGCCGGGTATGGCTATATGAGGGTCGCTGATCTGGCAGATATGGACGGATGTCATGGGACGCCCCGGGCGATTGCAATCATTTCTTCGATGGTTTCGAGCTTGCGCCGGGGCGCGCCTTCGCGTGCGGCGGCCGTTTCGGCGGCTTCGATGCGTTTCCAGCCTTCGAAATCCACCACAGAAATACCGCGCTGACCGAGGAGGGTATCGAGAGCCTTGCCTCCTGGCTTGCCGCCAAGATCGCCGGTTTCCGCCAGGATTGTTCTGACCACGTCCTGGGAATCGGAACGATTGGCGCCGATGGTGCCTGACGGGCCGCGTTTGGCCCAGCCAACGGCATAGAATCCTTTGTCGATCCGGCCCTCTTCATTGTTCAGAATGCCCCGCTCATCCAGCACCAGTCCCGGCAGGGATACGCAGCGGTAACCAACGCAGGTAACGGCCATGTCGCAGGGAATTTCAAAGAATTCCCCCGTGCCCTCACATATCCCATCATGCAGGCGGGTGCGTTCCAGACGCAGGGCCTGCAGCCGGCCCTCACCGAGAAAGGCAACGGGGCGGGCGAAAAATTCGAACCTGATCTGCCGCGCGGCGCCCTGCGGCGGTGCCGTATACTGGCGCAGGATGCGCAGATTGGCTTCTTTCGCCTTGCGGGTCTTTTCCGGAAAACCGCCGGCATCGGCAGGGATCTGTTCGGCGCGGACCAGGATGTCCGCATCGGCCATATGCTGCAGCTCCGCGATTTCCTGCTGGGTGAATGCCGCCTGCAGCGGGCCGCGCCGGCCCAGTATGGTGGTGTTTTCAATGGTGCTGACGCGCAATTCATCCAGGGCGTAATCAGGCATGTCGGTCGTCAGCATTTCTTCGGGGGTCCGGTTCAGTACCCGGGCGACGTCGATGGCAACATTGCCATTGCCGATCACGGCGACATGGCGGACCGTCTCAAGCTGCAGTCGTGTCCGCACATAATCGGGATGGGCGTTGTACCAGCCGACCACATCCATGGAGCCGTAGACACCGGGCAGGTCTTCGCCGGGGATGGCGAGGGGGCGGTCCTCCTCTGCCCCCTGGGCAAGGATGACGATGTCGTACAGGTTGCGCAGCTCATCCAGGCTGATATACCGCCCCAATGCGACATTGCCCAGCAGGCGGATGCAGTCGCGTTTCAGAGTTCTTTCCAGCACCCGGCTGACCGCCTTGGTCGATTGATGATCGGGGGAGACACCGGCGCGCACCAGCCCGTAAGGGGTCGGCAGGCGGTCGGTGATATCGATGGCGATGTCATCGATATGGCGTGCCAGCGCTTCGGCGGCATAGATGCCGGCCGGGCCGGCGCCGATGACGGCGGCGGAAAGGCTCATCGTTCCTCATCTCCCACGGCTTGTTTCCCCCAATGTGTGACAGCGGCATGTTAGGCTGCCGGCAGCCATCCATCAAGCAAGGGCATTCCTTCGTGGTTTCCGTTTCATTCCGTCATGGTTCCCGCTGGCGGAAATCTTCATACAGCACGATTATCAGCTTGATTTTTGAGCAGGATCATATACATCCGGCTTAAAGGGTACTAATTTGGTACTCTATAGGAGCGCCAGCCGGGGCGCTCCTGCAACACAGATGGCACTCCGGCTGCCTTGCGGTGATGAGTGAATGATCAGACTCAACAAGATAACCGATTACGGCGTCGTGGTGCTGAGCTTTCTGGCAACCCGCAGGGGGGCGACCGTGACCACGGCGGAAGTCGCCGCCGATACGGGCGTACCGGTGCCGACGGTTGCCAAGATTCTGAAGATTCTGGCCCGGGCCGGAATCGTCGCCTCGCTGCGCGGGGCGGGTGGCGGATATGCGCTGGCGCGCCCGGCGGCTGAAATCACCATCGCCCAGATCGTCGAGGCGCTGGAAGGGCCGATCGTGCTGGCCGAATGCGTGGACGGTTCTGAAAATCAGTGCGGGGTGGAGATGCTCTGCCCGATGCGCGGCGGCTGGAACCGGATTTCGGAAGCCATCGCCGCCGCCCTGTCGGAAGTGACGTTGCTGGATATGATCACGCCGCCCGATTTTCCCCTGCCCGAGGGCGGGATGCCCGCGTCGGGGGCGGATCGTGGGCGCGAAGCATAGGAAGAAACAGAGGAAAAGCCATGGCGGCAACCAAGGAAACGGTGCAGCAGGTCGGCGACAGCGCCGGTGAGAAATACAAATACGGCTTCGTCACCGATATCGAGACCGAGGATTTTCCCAAGGGGCTGAATGAGGACATCATTGCCCTGATCTCGGCGCGCAAGGAAGAGCCGGACTGGCTGCTGCAATGGCGCCTGAAGGCCTATCGCCGCTGGATTGCCATGGAAGAGCCGCATTGGGCCAAGGTCTCCTATCCGCCGATCGATTTTCAGGATCTTTATTACTACTCGGCGCCGAAACGGAAGAAGGACGGGCCGAAGAGCCTGGATGAGGTCGATCCCGAACTGCTGCGTACTTATGAGAAACTGGGCATTCCCCTGGCCGAACAGGAATATCTGGCCGGGGTGGCGGTTGATGCGGTCTTCGACAGTGTCTCTGTCGCCACTACCTACAAGAAGAAGCTTGAGGAAGTGGGTGTGATCTTTTGCCCGATATCGGAGGCGGTGAAAAACCATCCCGATCTGGTACAAAAATACATGGGATCGGTGGTGCCGACGGGGGATAATTTCTATGCGGCGCTGAATTCGGCGGTGTTTACCGACGGCTCCTTCGTCTATGTGCCGCCGGGGGTGCGCTGCCCGATGGAATTATCCACCTATTTCCGCATCAATGCCCAGAACACCGGGCAGTTCGAACGCACGCTGATCATTGCCGACAAGGGGGCTTATGTCAGCTATCTGGAAGGCTGCACCGCGCCGATGCGCGATGAGAACCAGCTTCATGCCGCCGTTGTCGAACTGGTGGCGATGGAGGATGCGACGATCAAATATTCGACGGTGCAAAATTGGTATCCGGGCGATGAAAACGGCGTCGGCGGCATCTTCAACTTCGTCACCAAGCGGGGAATCTGCAAGGGTGACCGGGCCAAGATATCCTGGACACAGGTGGAAACCGGTTCCGCGATCACCTGGAAATATCCGAGCTGCATCCTGCAGGGGGACGATTCGGTCGGTGAATTCTATTCGGTGGCTATTGCCAACAACTGTCAGCAGGCCGATACGGGCACCAAGATGATTCATCTCGGCAAGCGCAGCCGCTCGACCATTATCTCAAAGGGGATATCGGCCGGGCGCGGGCAGAACACCTATCGCGGTCTGGTGCGCATTCAGCCCAGCGCCGACGGGGCGCGCAACTATACCCAGTGCGATTCATTGCTGATCGGTGATCAGTGCGGGGCCCATACGGTGCCCTATATCGAGAGCAGGAACCCTCTGGCCGCGGTTGAGCATGAGGCGACCACCGCCAAGATCAGCGAGGATCAGCTTTTCTACTGCCGGCAGCGCGGGTTGAGCGAGGAAGAGGCGGTCTCGCTGATCGTCAACGGTTTCTGCAAGGAAGTGCTGCGGGAACTGCCGATGGAATTTGCCGTGGAGGCGCAGAAGCTTCTTGGCATCAGTCTGGAAGGGAGTGTCGGCTGAGGCACGGCCCGGCCGGAATGCAAGGATGAGCAACATGCTGGAAATCAAGGATCTTCATGTCAGGGTCGAGGGCCGCGACATTCTCAAGGGTATCGACCTGACCATCAATCCCGGCGAGGTGCATGCCATCATGGGCCCGAACGGCGCCGGAAAGTCGACATTGTCGAATATCCTTTCCGGGCGCGAGGGCTATGAGGTTGTCAAGGGAAGCGTTCTCTACAAGGGGAAGGATCTGCTGGGTCTGGAACCGGATGAGCGTGCCGCGGCGGGCATCTTCCTGGCCTTTCAGTATCCGGTTGAAATTCCCGGTGTCGGCGCCATGACCTTCCTGAAGACGGCCCTGAACGCCATCCGCACCCGCCGTGGCGAGGGGGAGCTGGATGCCATGCAGTTCCTGAAATTCGTTCGTGAAAAGGCCCGGGCGCTGAATATCGATGATGAAATGCTGAAACGCGCGGTCAATGTCGGTTTCTCCGGCGGTGAGAAGAAGCGTTTCGAAATCCTGCAGATGGCGGTGCTGGAGCCGGATTTCACCATTCTCGATGAAATCGACAGCGGGCTGGACATCGATGCCCTGCGCATCGTTGCCGAGGGGGTGAACGCCCTGCGCACGCCCGAGCGGGCGATGCTGGTCATCACCCATTACCAGCGCCTGCTGGATTACATCACCCCGGATTTCGTTCATGTGCTGGCCGATGGCCGCATCGTCCGTTCCGGCGGCAAGGAACTGGCCCTGGAGCTTGAGGAAAAGGGCTATGGCGAATTCATCAAGGGCAGGGCGGCATAAGATGGGATCGCAGCAGCCTCAGCAACAGCAGGTTCTGGCCGGGTTGACCCTGGCCGAAGCCGCGGCCCTGCAGCAGGAGTTGCCGGGCAGCGAACATGATGCCCTGGCCCGCGCCCGTGAGCGGGCATTGGCGGCGGTTGCCGGCCGTCCCTGGCCGGACCGGAAATCCGAATATTGGCGTTATACGTCCCTGCAGGCGCTCTTCTCCGGCCGTTTCCGGCCGGCGGTGGCGGGGGAGGCCCCGGCGCTTCAGGATGCCCTGCTGCCCGATGCCTGCCGTCTGATCGTGGTCAATGGCCGCTTGCGGCGGGACCTTTCCGTTCTGCCGCGTGAAAAGGGCATTGATATTCTGACCCTGAGCGAACTTGCCGCCGCCGCGCCGGAGGATGCCGCCGCCTTGCTGGAGGATTGGCCCGAACAGTTCGATGACGGTTTCTTCGCCGCCTTCAATGCCGCCTTTGCCGCCGATGGCATCATCATCACCCTTGCCAGAGACTGCCGGGTGGAAACGCCGTTGGAGGTGGTGTTTCTTTCCTCGGGCGCGGATGCGGCGATATTTCCGCGCCTGCATGTCCGCATGGGCAAGGGCAGCGGACTGCGCCTGATCGAACGTCATGAGGGGGCGGGGGCTTACTGGTCCGACGCTATGGCCTCCTTCGATCTGGATGAGGGGGCGCGTCTGGAGCATGTCCGGCTGCTGGCGGATGATGAGGCGGCGATCAATATTGCCACGGCGGCGGTGCGCATCGGCGCCAATGCCTGTTATGACGGCTTCCTGCTGTCACTCGGCGGAATGATGACCCATCAGCAATACAAGGCCGATCTGCTGGGTGAGGGGGGCGAATGCCGCCTGAACGGTGCCTATCTCGGTCATGGGCGCCAGCACCACGACTGCATCAGCGATATTACTCACAACGTGCCCGCGACCCGCAGCCATCAGGTCTTCAAGGGCGTTCTGGACGACCGGGCCCATGGCGTATTTCAGGGGCGGATCGTCGTTCGCCCCGGTGCGCAGCAGACCGATGGCCATCAGCTGAACAAAACCCTGCTGCTGTCGGAGCGGGCTGAAATCGATACCAAGCCGGAACTGGAAATCTATGCCGATGACGTGCGCTGCAGCCATGGTGCCACGGCCGGGGAACTGGACAAGGATGCCTTGTTCTACCTGCGCTCCCGCGGCCTGACGGACGGGCAGGCGCGGGCCTTGCTGATCAATGCCTTCATTGCCGACGCGCTGGAGGAAATCAGTGATGACGCCCTGCGCGGGGCGCTGCATCAGCGGGTCAGTGATGCCCTGAACACCCATGGGGCGGGAGGGAAAAAATGAATGATGCCTCACTGAACCAGGCCCTGCGCGGTCCCGGCGACAATGCTGCCTATGATGTCATGGCGATCCGGCGGGATTTCCCCATTCTGCAAAAGGAGGTCCATGGCCGCCCGCTGGTCTATCTGGACAATGGCGCCAGCGCCCAGAAGCCGCGCGCGGTGACAGAGCGCATGACCCGCGTATATGAGGAGGGCTATGCCAATATCCATCGCGGCGTGCATTATCTGAGCCAGAAGGCGACGGAGGATTACGAAGATGCCCGCCAGCGGGTGGCAGAATTCCTCAATGCCGCCGGGGCCGAAGAAATCGTCTTCACCCGCAACGCGACCGAGGCGATCAATCTGGTCGCGGCCAGTTTCGGCCGTTCCCATCTCAAGCAGGGCGATAAGGTGGTGCTTTCGGTAATGGAACACCATGCCAATATCGTGCCCTGGCAGTTGCTGCGCGAGAGCGTTGGCATCGAGCTGCGTATCGTGCCGATCGATGAGCGCGGCGATCTGGATATGGATGCCTATGCCGATATCCTGAAAGAGGAACGCATCGCGCTGGTGGCAATGACCCATGCATCGAACGCGCTGGGCACGGTGACACCGGCGGCGGAAATCGTGCGCCTCGCCCATGAGCGCGGTGTGCCGGTGCTGCTGGACGGATCGCAGGCCGCTGTTCACCGCGCGGTGGATGTGCGGGCGTTGGATGCGGATTTCTATGTTTTTACCGGACACAAGCTGTATGGCCCGACGGGCATCGGCGTACTCTACGGGAAGAAGGAACTCCTGGCTTCCATGCCCCCCTATCAGGGTGGCGGGGACATGATCGGCAGGGTGACCTTTGAAAAGACGACATATCGCGAGCCCCCCTTTCGTTTCGAGGCGGGCACGCCGCCGATCGTGGAGGCGATCGGACTTGCCGCCGCCATCGATTACGTCACCGGCATCGGGATGGAGAATATAAGCGCCCATGAGCAGGCCCTGCTGGAATATGCCACCACACGGCTGGAGCAGGTGGAGGGGCTGCATATCCATGGCCGGGCGCGGAGTAAATGCGCCATTCTCTCCTTCACCATGGATAACGCCCATTCACATGATGTCGGTACCATCGTGGACCGGGCGGGTGTGGCGGTGCGCACCGGCCATCACTGCGCCCAGCCGCTGATGGATACGCTGGGGCTGGTGGCAACCGCGCGGGCGTCTTTCGGCATGTACAACACGACCGGGGAGGCGGACGCCCTGATCGCGGCCCTTGAGGATGTGAACAGGATTTTCGGCTGATGTTTGACGATTTACGCGATCTCTACCAGGAAGTGATTCTGGATCATGGCAAGCATCCCCGCAATTTCGGGCCGCTGGCGGCGCCGACCCATGTGGCGCATGGCGATAATCCGATGTGTGGCGACAGCATCAATGTTTACCTGGTCCTCGACGATGAGGGGCGGGTGAAGGATGCCCATTTCGATGGCAAGGGCTGTGCCATCTCTACGGCCTCAGCCTCGATGATGACGGATATCATCAAGGGCAAGCCGCTGGATGAGGTGCAGGCTTTGTTCACGGCCTTTCATGCCATGTGCACCGGCAAGGAGGAGGAACTGCCGGACAATGTTGACCATGATGCGCTGGAACGCCTCCAGGTTCTTTCAGGCGTGAAGGAATTTCCCATGCGCGTCAAATGCGCCACCCTGGCCTGGCACACCATGACGGCCGCACTGGAAGGTGGCGGAACGGTTTCTACGGAAGAGGATGAATGATGGCTGATTTTCCCGGTTCTGCTTATGGCCTGTATGGCAATCCCATGGATATCCCCATGGGCGAGGAAGGCAAGGCCGTTGTCGGCGAGCCTCTGCCCGAAGGCACCCCTGTCGCCGATGAACAGGCGGTGATCGAGGCGTTGCGCACGGTGTTCGATCCGGAAATACCCGTGAACATCTATGATCTGGGCCTGATCTACAACATTGATATCAGCGACAAGGGCGATGTCGATATCAGAATGACCCTGACGGCGCCCACCTGCCCGGTGGCGGGCGAGCTGCCTTATCAGGTTGCCCATGCGGCCAGCAATGTCGAGGGAACGGGCGTGGTGACGGTGGAACTCGTATGGGAGCCGATCTGGACCCCGGAGAAAATGAGCGAGGAAGCCCGGCTGGTTCTGGACATGTTCTGAGGCCGGAAAAGCAACAGGAGGCGAGAGGATGACCCTACCCAAGGCCATGAGCCTGACCGAGGAAGCGGCCAAGCGCGCCGCGGCGCTGATCGCCAAAAGCCCGAAACCCGTTCTGGGATTGCGTGTTGGCGTCGAAAAGGGCGGCTGCTCCGGTCTGACTTACAAGATTGAATATGCCGAGGAGCGCCTGCCCCATGAGGAGGTGGTGGAAGATAAGGGCGTGCGCATCTTCATCGAACCCAAGGCGCTGATGTATCTTCTGGGCAGTGTCATGGATTACAGGGAAAACAAGTTCGAATCCGGTTTCGTTTTCGACAACCCGAATGAAACCGGCCGCTGCGGCTGCGGTGAAAGCTTCAGTGTCGGCGACATGAAGCCGGGGGCCGGGCAGGGCTAATATTGCAGTCACATCCCCCCGGACGGGAAAAGGCGCGGCTGTGATAATCGGTGTCACCCGGGGAATATTGCGTCATCCCGCCTGAACTGACATGGCGGGGAACCCGCTTTCTGGCTTTGTGCCGGAACCCAATGTCAGAAAGAAATAACCCACAAGAACTATTCATAGCCCGTTATTATTGATTCATTAATATTTTTTGGCTATCAAGGATGGCGTCCGGCTCGTGGTTCGAGAGTGTAGCGTCTATGCCGGGCTGTGTTTTCGTAGACTTGCCGGGAAGTTTTTCTTCCCGGCTTTTTTCTGTCCTTACCAGGATCGGCCGTTTCCGCGCCGGAAGGAATTTTCATTCCCCCCTGAAGGCGGGCGGGCGCTTCTGGAAAAAGGCGGCGACCCCTTCAATGAAATCATGGCTGTGGCCCATACGCCGCTGGATATCGCGTTCCAGATCAAGCTGGGTGTTGAGATCATTATTGGCGCTGGCCTGCAGCAATGCGCGCGCCGCCGCATAAGCGGCCGTCGGCCCCTGGCTCAGGCGTTCGGCGATTGCCGTGGCCTCATCCATGAGCTGCTCATCCCCGACGCATTTCCAGATCAGCCCCCATTCAGCCGCCTGTTCGGCGTCGATCTTGTCGGCAAGCAGGATCATCGCCGCGGCGCGGGCCTGACCGATCATGCGTGGCAGAAACCAGGTACTGCCGGCATCGGGAATCAGGCCGATGCGGGTGAAGGCCTGAAGGAAACTGGCGCTGCGCCCGGCAATGATGATGTCGGCGGCAAGCGCCAGGCTCATCCCCGCCCCGGCGCAGGGGCCGTTGACGGCGGCAATGACGGGTTTGGAAAGCGTGCGGATGCGCCGGATCAGCGGATTGAAGGCTTCTTCCAGTTCCTCGCCCAGATCCGGTTTGCCGTCATCGCCGGTGGCCAGACCCTCACCCGACAGATCGGCCCCGGCGCAGAAACCACGCCCGGCGCCGGTCAGCAATACGGCGCGGACATCCTTGTCGTTTTCAATGGTGGCGAAGGCTTGGTTCAGTTCTTCCAGCATTGCCCGCGACATTGCATTCAGCTTCTCGGGCTGGTTCAGCGTGATGAAAACGACTTTGTCGCGCGTTTCGGCAAGAATATGTTTGTAGGCAGGCATGGGCCACTCCCGCTGTGTATATCTGCGCAGAGTTTAGCAGGCGGCGGGAATTTGCCTAGGCCGCGACGGGCCGAGGGGGATAAAAGCCAGTCCGCCGCTGCGTCAACCGTTTTCCGGATCGCCTGTAAGCGGGCAAGAACAGGCAGGTATGAGGGGAATCGGATGGCTCGGGACTGCCGGGATGGTCCGGGCAGACCTTATTCCCTGACCAGAAGATCGGCCTCCAGATCCCTTTCGCTTTTCGTGCAGTTGCGCCCCGATTGCTTGGCCAGGTAAAGTGCCTGATCGGCGCGCTGGATAAAGGCGGAAATGGCCTCTCCCAACCGGTAGCGGGAGGCACCGATCGAAATGGTGATGGTGCCGATATTCTCGCCCGTCGATTTTTTCACCAGTTTGCGGTCGGCCAGTTTGTGACGGACCGATTCCGCGATTTCAATCGCCGCATCCAGTGTCCGCCCGGGCAGGATGACGGAAAATTCCTCCCCCCCATAGCGGGCGGGAAGGTCGGTTTCCGTTATTGTTCCCTTAAGGACACTGCCAACGACCTTGAGCACCTGATCACCCAGCTGGTGCCCCCATGTATCGTTGAATTTCTTGAAGTGATCGATATCCAGCATCAGGATGGAGAGCGGAGCCCCACTTTCCATTGTCTCTTTGGCGGCGGTGGAAATGAAGCGATCGAAATGCTTGCGGTTGGCCAGCCCGGTCAGGACATCGGTCAGGGCCTCGCGTTCGGATTCAGTAAGGCTTCTGCGCAGATCGGCTATTTCCTGTGTGGCCAGGTTGAGCTGGTTTTCCAGCTTGCGGGCCTTCTCTTCCATCGACCGGGTTTCCTGCAGCATGCCGGCTATCAATGCGGTCAGGCTTTCCTGAGTGTGATCCTCATTGACCTGATCGGAGAAGGCCTGCAGTGAATCGCCATAGGCACGGGTATCCTGGCCGGCACTGTCAACCAGGGTCAGAAGAGAGCCAAGCTGGCTCTGCAGCCGTTGTGTCGATTCACGTACCTGGCGGCTTTCCTCATCGAAACCGAAAAAGCGCTCATACAGGGACAGCAGGATTTCAGGTGTAAATTCCTGTCGGTTGCTGATCAGGATATCGATGGCCTTGTTCAGATCGGGCGAACGGCCCGAGGCGTATTCATAGAAAATGCTGAAATTGGATGGCGTCGCCGCGACGTTCAGACGCTTCATCTCGTTCAGAGATGTGCGGCTATACTCCAGGGCCTGCTCATAACTATGCTGATAATACAAGGTCTTATCCAATCACATCTATGATATGGCCTGCACCTGTCACCCGCGATCATTGCATTATAGAGGGCCGCATAATTCTTTTGTATGAATTGGGAGGTATGGTTAATGTTTTCCTGCACGGCTGTCAAATGAATATATCCCGAAAACCATCCACCAGAAATAGTTTCGCTCATATACCAAGATATTTTTGTTGTATCTCCACATTCTCAAGCAGTGATGCGTTGTCACCCGACCAGACGATAATGCCTTTTTCGATCACGAAGTGATAATCGGCCACGGCTGTCATTTCGCGCAGATTTTTGTCGATCAGAAGGATCGACTGCCCTTGCTGCTTCAGCCTTGCAAGCACTGACCATATTTCCGCCCGGATGACCGGGGCAAGCCCCTCGGTCGCTTCATCGAGGATGAGAAGCGCCGGATTGGTCATCAATGCCCGGGCGATGGCCAGCATTTGCTGTTCACCTCCGGAAAGCTGGCTGCCCATGTTGCGGCGGCGTTCATTGAGGCGGGGAAAGAGTTCGAATACCTTCTCCAGTGTCCAGGGAGAGGGGGTATTGGCGCGATTGGCGGCGGTGGCGATCAGGTTTTCCTCGACATTGAGATTGGGAAAGATGCGCCGCCCCTCGGGCACCAGGCCAATGCCCATCTGGGCGATTTCATATGGTTTGCGGCCGCGGATCGCCGTCTTCCTGAAAGTGATGCTGCCGCCATGAGCCGGGGTCAGCCCCATGATCGAGCGGACGGTGGTTGTCTTGCCCATGCCGTTGCGCCCGATCAGTGTGGCAACCTGGCCCTCGCCGATTGAAAGGCTGATGCCGAACAGAACCTGGCTGCGGCCGTAAGATGTCTGCACGCCCTGCAATTCAAGCATCGTCATCTCCAAGATAAGCGGCTTTCACCTCGGGGTTTTTGCGGATGCTATCAGGGCTGCCGGAGGCGACGATGCGCCCGTAGACCAGAACGCTGATCCGGTCCGCCAGGGCGAAAACAGCGTCCATGTCATGCTCGATCAGGAGGATGGGCACATTTTTTTTCAAAGGGTTGAGAATGGAGACCATGCGCGCGGTTTCCTCCTGGCTCATGCCGGCCATGGGTTCGTCGAGCAGCAGGACCTTTGGCCTCGTCGCCATGGCCATCGCCATTTCCAACTGTCGTTGTTCCCCATGGGAGAGATTGGCGGCGATCTCATCACGCCGCGATCCCAGGCCGATGAAATCAAGGGCCTGTTCGGCGGCCTCCCGCAGGGAAGGATCACTGAGGGCCGGCTTCCAGAAACGGAAGGAATGACCGCTATGGGCCTGCACGGCCAGGGCGGTGTTTTCCAGCACCGTCATCTCGTTGAAGATTGAGGTGATCTGAAAGGAACGTGCCAGCCCAAGGCGGCTGCGCCGGAAGGTCGGCATGTGGGTGATGCGTCGCCCGTGCAGGAAGATATCGCCGCCATCGGGGCGTATGGCCCCGGTAAGCTGACCGATAAGGGTGGTTTTTCCCGCGCCGTTGGGGCCGATGATGGCATGGAGTTCGCCGGGATTGACGGTGATGCTGAGATTATCGGTGGCGACCAGACCGCCGAAGCGTTTGATCAGTTGCCGGGCTTCAAGAACGGGGGTGCTCATTTGCCGGCCCTCCGTGGCTGAAGAAAGCCGTAAATGCCGCTGCGGGCATAGAGAATGATCAGGATCAGAATGGGGCCGAAGATCAGCTGCCAGTATTCCCCGATACGGTATCCGGCGATGGTGACGGGAATACCGGAGAGGAATTCCTCAAGCAGCAGAAAGGCCAGGGCGCCGTAAACGGGGCCGAAAACCGTGCCGATACCGCCGAGAACGATCATGATGATCAGATCGCCCGAACGGGTCCAGTGCATCATTGCCGGGCTGATGAAATCGGTTTGATTGGCCAGCAGAAAACCGGCAATGCCGGTCATCACACCGGCAATGACGAAGGCCGTCAGCCGGTAGCGGTAGGTGGGAAAGCCGAGTGCGCCCATGCGCTGCTCATTGAGGCGGATGCCGGTCAGCACCTTGCCGAAGCGTGAATGAAGAATGCGGTGACTGAAATAGAGAAACAGCAGCAGGATGCCAAGCGACAGGTAATACAGCACCCGGTCGTCGGACAGATCGGGCAGGCCGGGCATTTCACTGCGCTGATACAGGCTCAGCCCGTCATCACCGCCATAGATCTCAAGCCCGACGGCAACGAAATAGAGCATCTGTCCGAAAGCCAGGGTGATCATGATGAAATAGACGCCTTTGGTGCGCAGGGAAATGGCGCCGATCACGGTGGCGGCAAGGGTTGACAGCAGAACGGTCAGGGCAAGCTGGACATAGCCGTTGCCCAGCCATTCGATGCCGTCGTCGAAGGCATGCATGGTGCCGGCCCCGACAACATAGGCGCCGATACCGATAAAGGCGGCCTGTCCGAAGCTGACCATGCCGCCGAAACCGAGAATGAAATTGAGGCTGACGGCGCCAATGGCCAGGATCAGCGCTCTGGATACCAGGATGATGTAGAATTCACCATCCATCAGCCCTGCCAATGGCGGCATGACCAACAGGGCGGCGATCAGCAGCATGTTGGCGACGGTGGCACGGTTGATGGTCATGTCAGCGTGCCCCCCTGGGCGGGAACAGGCCCTCGGGGCGCAGGGCCAGAACGATCGCCATGATGATGTAGATCATCATCGAACTTAGTGCCGGTGCTGCTGTCGAGGCATAGCCGCTGGAGAGAAACAGGCCGAGAATGTCGGGCAGAAAGGATCGGCCGAGCGTATCGATCAGCCCGACCATGAGCGAGGCGATGAAAGCGCCCCGGATCGAGCCGATCCCACCGATGACAATCACGACGAAGGCAAGGATAAGGATGCTTTCACCCATGCCGATCTCGACCGAGAGGATCGGCCCGGCCATCATGCCCGCCAGCCCGGCAAGCATGGCGCCGATGCCGAAGATGACCGAATAAAGCAGGCGGATGTTGATGCCGAGCGCCCCGACCATTTCCCGGTCGCTGGCGCCGGCGCGGATCAGCATGCCGATGCGGGTGCGCGAAACCAGAAAATACAGACCCAGCGCCACGAGAATGCCGACGGCAAGGATCACCAGCCGGTAAGCCGGATAGGGAATACCGGGCAGGATTTCGATGCTGGTGGCCAGATAGGCGGGCAGGGGGATGTCAAGCCCGGCCGGCCCCCAGATCAGGCGGACCAGTTCGTTGAAGAACAGGATCAGCCCAAAGGTCGCCAGCACCTGATCCAGATGGTTTCGCGAATAGAAGGAACGCAGGGCGATGACCTCGACCGCGATGCCGGTGAGCATGGTCAGCGGCAGGGCCAGAAGCACGGCCAGGGGGAAAGAGCCGGTCCATTCCGTCAGCGTCGCCGCAAAATATGCGCCGATCATATAAAGCGAACCATGTGCGAGGTTGACCAGATCCATGATGCCGAAGATCAGTGTCAGCCCTGCAGCGAGGAGGAACAGAAGCATGCCGAGCTGAATGCCGTTGAGGCTCTGTTCCAGCAACAAAATCCAATTCATGACCGGGTGCCGGGTCTACATAATGTGAACGGGAAAGGGCAGGAAGGGAAGGCGGCAGCCGCCTTCCCCGGTTTCGATGTGGCAATTACATCTTGCAGTCCTTGGCGTAAGGATCCTGATGATCCTTGAACACGGTGGCGATGATCCTGGTCGTGTAGCGGCCCTGATCGTCCTTCACGGCTTCCCGCAGATAGAAATTCTGGATCGGGAAATGATTGTTCCCGAATTTCAGCGTGCCGCGTACGGAATCGAAAGCCGCGGCCTTGAGCGCCTTGCGCAGGCCATCGCGATCCTTCAGATTGCCGCCAACGGCGCGTACCGCGGAATCGATCAGCATGATCGAATCATAGGACTGCGCCGCATAGAAGGACGGGTAGCGGCCGTATTTCTTCAGGAAGCCGCTGACGAACTTCTTGTTGCCGGCGGTATCCAGATCCGGTGACCAGAACTGCGTTGCCAGCGAGCCCAGCGCCATATCCTTGAGGATGGGCAGATTGATCGCATCGACGGTGAACACCGAATACAGCGGCACCTTGCCCTTCAGCCCAGAAGTCTCGAACTGCTTGAAGAACTGGGCACCGAATTTACCCGGATAAAAGACGAACAGCGCATCGGGCTTGGCGGCCCGCACCTTTGCCAGTTCGGCCGAGAAATCGAGCTGCGAGGGGAATTTCGTCATGTCCTTGCCGACGATCTTGCCCTTGAAGCTGCGTTCCACCCCGGCGACCATGTTTTTGCCCGCCGTATAGTTGGGGGCCATGATGTACAGGTTCTTCACGCCCTTTTGATTCAGCACCTCACCCATGGCCATCGGCGCCTGGTCGTTCTGCCAGGAAGTGGAAAAGAAGTTCGGACTGCACAGCTTGCCCGCGATCGGGGCGGGGCCGGCATTCGATCCGATCAGGAAAGTGTCGTTGTTGACGACGGTCTTGTAGGAGGCCATCAGCACATGACTCCAGATATAACCGGCGACAAAATCGACCTTGTCCTTCTTGACCAGCTTCTCGGTTTTCTGCTTGCCGATTTCCGGCTTGAAGCCATCATCCTCATAAATCATTTCGACATCGAGGCCACCGACCTTGCGCCCGAGCTGATCGAGGGCCAGTTCGACGGCATCGCGCATGTCCTTGCCGATGACGCCTGCCCCGGTGGACAGGGTCGTGACGAAGCCGATCTTGACCTTTTCCGCCGCCACTGCCGGCGATGCCAGCAGAGCCAGCGCCGATACCACTCCCAAAAGTCGCGATTTCATTTCTTTACACCTCCCGTCATGTTCTGATAAATCACCATCCCGTATTGTATTATTGCCCTGGAGCGGTGACCTGCTGCATTGGTGCTGTTCACTTTATGAATTCGGTTGTCACCAATATGAATTCGGTTGTCCCCAATTCAGTAACAGAATGCGTGAAAACACACCTGCATGCATCGAAAATAATTTTAAGCATAAAATGATTGCCGCGCCAATCCTTTTGACCGGTAATTGCTCCGTGCTACGATCGATAGAGCTAGAGACATACCCTGTACTTGTGCAATTGTAATTTAAGGTTGTGGTATTCCGCATATGGATCTTTTTCTTTCCGTTCTGACCGGGGTAACCGCACCGGTTATTGTGCTGATGGGGGTGGGGTTCGTTCTCAACAAGCGGTTGCGGCTGCACCTGCCCAGCCTGAATGCCTTTCTCATTCAGGCAAGTCTGCCGGCCTTCATGGTCTATGCCTTTGCCCATTCGCAGGTATCATTCGGTGATATAGGCTTCGTCGTCTGGTACACGGTGGCACAGTTTTTCGTTTTTGCCGCCATTGGCTGGGCCGCGGGGCTTTTTTTCCAGGTTCCCAAATCCGCGCTTGGCTTTCTTGCCCTGGCCGCGGCCTTTCCCAATTCGGGCAATTTTTCCATTCCCCTGGTGGGGCTTGCCTTCGGCAAGTCGGCCCAGATCCATCAGGTGATGATCATGACCACCCATGCGGTGCTGATCTTTACCGCCGGGGTGGCAATACTGGCGCGCAATGCCAGGGCGGCCGACGGCGCCCCATGGTGGAAGGCGTTGTTTCAGACCCCGATCCTGCCGGCGGTGGCCTTGGGGCTGCTGCTGAAGGTTTTTGCCGTGCCCCTGCCGGTGATGGTGGAATTTCCCCTGAAACTTCTGGGATCCGCCTTCATTCCGATCGCTCTTTTCCTTCTGGGG
>CAYXDL010000007.1:0-18386 GCA_964463775.1 uncultured Hyphomicrobiales bacterium | reverse complement strand
GACCATTCCGGCCGCCTCCCGCCAAGAAAGAACCAACGGAAATAGCGTGCGGTGCGTGCTGTCATCTGCAGGTCGTATATGCGTGCGAAACCGGCTCTGCGGATGCGTCCGGCCAGCCTGAGCAGCGTCGCGGGGGCATAGCTGCGCCGATCGGTCCAGACCTCGTCGAACCAGCCGCTTTGCCGTGCCATGCCGGCAAAGGGCGGTGTGGTCAGCAACACCACGCGCGCCCCCGCGTGATGGCGGCGGATGGCGGCAAAGGCGGGGAAGGAGAGGATGAAATCCCCCAGCGCACCATGTTTGATAATCAGAACCGGTTTTTCCGTTCCGGCCATCAGCGCCTCAGCAATTCCTCATAGACCAGCAGGGTCGCATTGCACATGCGCTCCAGCGAGAATTTTTCCTCCACATGGCGCCGTGCCGCCATGGCCATGGTGGCGCGGGCATTGGCATCCAGGCTCAGGGCCTCGCGCAGGGCCCGGGCCAGGGTGCCGGCATCGTTCGGCCCGACCAGCCAGCCGGTCCTGCCCGGCAGCACCGTCTCGCGCGAACCGCCATGGCCGGTCGCGATCACCGGGCGGCCCATGGCCTGCGCCTCGACGGCGACCCGCCCGAACCCCTCCGGTTCGATCGAGGCGGAAACGACCACATCGGCCAGCATGTAGGCACAGGGCATGTCGCTGCAGCTTTCCAGCAGCCGTACTTTGCTGGCCAGGCCGAGATCCGTTGCCATCCTTTCCAGTTCCTGGCGGTAGGAGCCGCGCCCCTTGTCGTTGCCGACGATCAGGGCGATGAATTCCATCTCCTTCATGCCGGCCAGGGCTTCGAGCAGAACATGCTGTCCCTTCAGGCGGGTCAGGCGTCCGGGCAGCATGATGACGGGCACACCATCGGGCAGGCGCCAGTCATTGGCCAGCTTGATCAGCCTTTCGGCGCTGACGGCACTGGCGTTGAAGCGCTTCAGATCGACGCCGCGGTGAATCAGCCTGAGTTTTGCATGATCGAAGCTGTAGCGCTCCTTCATCACCGACAGCAGGAAATTGGATGTCGCGATCACCCGGTCGCCCCGGATCATGACCGAATTGTACAGCCGCTTGAAAATATTGGCTTCGCCATAGGCCGAATGATAGGTGGTCACAAACGGCGTGCCGGTGCGCCGGGCGGCGAGCAGGGCGCTCCAGGCCGGGGCGCGGCTGCGGGCATGGACGATGTCGACGCCGCGCTCGCGGATCAGCCGTGCAAGCCGCGCTGCATTGGCGCGGATGGCCAGCGGCGATTTCGCCTTCAGCGGCAGGGTGATGTGTTCGGCGCCGCCGCGCATGAGATCGGCCTCCATGCGGCCGCCTTCGGAGGCAACCAGCGATATCCACCCGTGTTCGGCGGCGGCGCGGGCGATGTCGGCGGTGCCCCGTTCGACACCGCCTGCTTCCATTGCCGGCAGCACCTGCAGCAGCACCGGCGCCCGATCGCGCATGGCAGGGGCTTCGCCTGCCCCGTGTTCAATGATATCTTCCTGCACCTTTTAGCCTGTTTTTATCGCTGACAACCCGGAAGTGCTTATGACGATGCATCAGGAGAGACCCGAATTCCTCCATCGCGATGGCGCCGAGACTATCGCCTATCACAGAACGCCGGGAAAGTCCCCCGGGGTAATTTTTCTCGGCGGTTTCATGTCGGATATGAGCGGAACCAAGGCAACGGCGCTTGAGGACTGGGCACGGGAGGCTGGCCGTGCCTTCCTTCGCTTCGATTACCGTGGCCACGGGTGTTCCGGCGGGCATTTCAGGGACGGCACCATCTCCGCCTGGCTGGAGGATGCCCGCACCGTGCTGGATGAGCTGACATCGGGGCCGCAGATTCTGGTTGGTTCTTCCATGGGCGGATGGATCGCCCTGCATCTGGCCCTTTGCCGGCCGGATCGCGTTGCCGGGCTGGTCGGTATTGCCGCTGCCCCCGATTTCGTCGACTGGATGTGGGAAGAGCTGGGCGAGGAGGGGCGCCGCTGCATCGAGGAGGAGGGCCTTTACCGCCAGCCCAGCGCCTATTCCGAGGAACCCTATGAAATCACCCGGGCCCTGATTGAGGACGGGCGGAAAATGAAACTGCTGGACGGTCCGCCGCTGGATGTTCGCTGTCCGGTGCGTCTGCTGCAGGGCATGCGCGATCCCGATGTGCCCTGGCGCCATGCGCTGAGAATTGCCGAAAAAGTCGTTCATGACGATGTGCGCGTCCATTTCTTCAAGGGGGGTGATCACCGCCTGTCCGGGCCGGAGGAACTGGCCTTTCTGATGCGGGTTCTGGAGGATATGAACGCATCCTCCGGCTGATCGGCGCCGGTGATCCCCTTATGGGCATCACGGAAGTTTGAAACAGCGTGTAACCCCGCCATCCCCGCCTGCCATTACCCTGTCGCATGAATTGAGAAAAACAGGGAGAAGGCAATGAAGGCAGTAATACGCTTGTGCATGGCGGCTGCTCTGGCGGTCATGTTGTTCCAGGCGGGCGGGGCCATGGCGGCACCCTCGGTACGCACAGTCGATACGGGACAGCCTTTTGCGGTGTTTCTTGACCGGCTCAAAGAGGCCATAGCCAGGAACAAAATGGGCATTGTCGCCCAGGCCTGTGCCGATTGCGGCGCGCGGTCCATCGGCGTCACCATTCCCGGCAACCGGGTGATCATGATTTTTCATCCCCGTTTTGCTGTCAGAATGCTGAAGGCCAGCATACCGGCGGGGATAGAGGCCCCGTTGCGCCTGTATGTCACCGAACAGCCGGACGGAACCGCGCGTCTGAGTTATCCCCTGCCGAGCGACGTTTTCGCGCCCTATGGTTCCGCGGATCTCAATCGCATGGCGGCTGAACTGGACGATATCTTTGCCGCCATCGTCAGGGATGCGACCCGCTGAGCATTCATTGTCGGGGACAGGAAGATGAGCATTCTGCAATCTGCGGCCGTGCCGGCGCCTCCGCTCAGACGCATTCATTGGGGTGCGCTGGCGGTGGCGGTTGTGGCGGCGGCGGCGATTTTCACCGTTATTGCCGGCGAGGGCCGCCGCCCGGTTCTGTTCGCCATTGGTCTGGCTCTCGGGTTCAGTCTTTATCATTCCTCCTTCAGTTTTACCGGCGCCTACCGGCGGGTATTTACCGACCGCGACATGACCGGGGTGGCGGCGCAACTGCTGATGCTGGCGCTGGCGATGTTGCTGTTTGCCCCCATTCTGGCCCAGGGGCAGGCTTTTGGCCGCGGTGTCGGCGGGGCGCTGGCGCCGGTCAGTGTCTCGGTCGGTATTGGTGCCTTTCTCTTCGGCATGGGCATGCAGATCGCCGGGGCGTGCGCATCCGGCACCTTGTTCACGGTCGGCGGGCGCAGCCCGCGCATGGTCATTGTGCTGATATTCTTTTCTCTCGGCACGTTCTGGGGCAGTCTTGATCTGGCTTGGTGGGGGCAGTTGCCGGGCCTTGGGGTCGTCTCTCTCGGCGACCGGCTGGGCTGGGAAATTGCCTTGCCGCTGCAATTGGGTCTTCTTGGCGGGATCTATCTGTTATTGCGCGCTTTTGGCTGCAGGGTCAGGCTTTCCTTGTGGAGCCGGGATGAAAAGGGTGCGTGGCGTTACCTGTTCGGTATCTGGCCGCTGCTGGCCGGGGCCGTGGCGCTGGCCCTGCTGAACTGGGCGACCCTGCTGACGGCGGGGCATCCGTGGTCGATCACCTGGGCATTTACCCTGTGGGGGGCCAGGATGGCCCGCTTCGCCGGCTGGGATCCGGCCAGCAGCGGTTTCTGGAGCGGTGGCTTTCAGGAAGCGGCGCTGAACGGCTCCCTGCTTGCCGATACCACATCGCTGATGAGCATCGGCATCATCATCGGCGCGCTGTTTGCCTCGGCCCTGGCCGGGCGGCGCGGCAGCAGGCTGACGCTGCGCCCGGCGCCGGTGCTGTCCGCCATTATCGGGGGTCTGATGATGGGCTATGGCGCACGTCTGGCCTATGGCTGCAATATCGGTGCCTTTTTCAGCGGCGTGGCGTCCGGCAGCCTGCATGGCTGGCTGTGGATCGCGGCGGCTTTTCCGGGGGCGTATGTTGGTCTGCGTCTGCGCCGCCTGCTGCGCCTGGGGGATTGAGCCGGCGTCGATTGACTGTGCAGATTCAGCCGGGTGCCGCGACCGGTGCGCCAGGCGGCAGGATCTTTTCTTCTTCCGCCAGGGCAAAAAGCTCGGCCCCGCGCAGAATGCCACGCAGGTTGTGAACGCCGATCGGGCGCAGCTTGTGGCCGCAATTGGCACAGGCGAAGCGTTCGGTGGTCAGCAGCGGGTGGCCCAGTTGGGCGCAGAGCTCCTCGACACGAACGACCTCGTTCACCGCCCGGCCGATGGCGGTGAAATCAAGCCGCCTTGCCCCGCCGATATTGCCGAAAATGATTTCGCCGATATGCAGCCCGATGCCGGCGCGGATCGGCTCATTGCCTTCGGCGAGGCGGCGTTCATTGAGCAGGGTGAGATTGTGCAGCGATTGCAGGGCGGCCGACATGGCCTTGCAGCAGGCGGCGGTTTCATCCTCGCGGATCGGGAAGATCGCCAGAATGGCATCGCCGATGAATTTCAGCACTTCGCCGCCTTCATCGGTGATCGGATCGACGATGCAGTCGAAATAGGAATCCAGCAGAGTGATGAGGTCGTCGGCATCGCTGGTGTCGGCGATTTTGGTGAAACCACGCAAATCGCAATAGAACAGGGCCGTTTTCAGCCGTTCTCCCTCGCCGCGGCGGATGGTTCCGGCCAGAACCCGCCGGGCGGCGGCGGTGCCGAGATAGGTCGTGAGCAGATTGTCCGCCAGCCGGTAGGTGGACATGATTTCCAGACGCAGGGCAATCAGGGGGATGAGAGCGGAGAGAAAGCACAACTCCCGGGTGGAGAACCCGCCGGGCCGATCCGTAGCCCAGGAAATGTAGTTGATCTGCCCGGTCGAGAAATGCAGGGCCATGGCCACGTAATCGGTGGCACCGTCGGCCCTCAGCTCTTTCAGAATCGGAAAATCGAGCGGCGTATCCTCCGAATCAAGGCGGCGACGCAGGGCATCGACACCGCGATGGAGAAGATAGACGGGGCTGTCACGGTAGGTGGCACTGTCGCGCAGATCATAGGAACGTTCCTGCAGGCTGGTGCCCCGGCCCCGCTCCCAGCGCAGGGCATAAGCAAAGACCTGCGGGTGCATGGCCAGCAGCCCGCATGAGGTCCTGAACAGGGCGATTCCCGCCTCAAGAAGGCGTTCGTTGAGCTCGGTAAAGAAGGTTTCCGTTGCATTCGGCGCATGGCGGCTTTGCATCAGCCAGATAGCCACCGGGTGTTGCGTCCATGCCTCAGTCTCGCAGGGCGGTAATGCGTTTTGCTGATTTTCCGGGCACATAGCTGGTTAATCTGATCCGTGGTTCCGGCGGCCAGGCCGGACGACATTCTGCCAGCATGACATACCTGTGCGGGTTTATGGAATCGAATCCTTGATATTAATAACTTGTTAACACATGTATACGGCAAGACAGACCGATCAAGGATCTGAGGAAAATGTTTATCCAGACCGAACCGACACCCAACCCGGAAACGATCAAATTCATCCCGGGTGAGCGGGTGATGGAAAATGGCAGCGCCGATTTCCGCGACCGCGAGGCCGCGCGCATTTCCCCGCTGGCAAAACGCCTGTTCGATGACGTGCCGGGGGTGAGGGGCGTGTATCTTGGCCCCGACTTCATTTCGGTCACCAAGGACGAGGGCGCCCAGTGGCAGCACCTGAAACCCCTGATTCTGGGGGTGATCATGGAGCATTTCACCAACGGCTTGCCGGTCATCGATGCCGGCAGCACGGCTGAAAGCGCCCATAACGATCAGGAAAGCGACAGCGAGATCGTCGGTCAGATTGTTGAACTGCTCGATACCCGCGTGCGTCCGGCCGTGGCGCAGGATGGCGGGGATATCGTGTTTCATGGCTTCGATAACGGGATCGTCTATCTGCACATGCAGGGGGCATGTGCCGGATGTCCCAGTTCGACCATGACGCTGAAGCACGGGATTGAAAATCTGTTGCGTCATTATATCCCGGAAGTGGTTGAAGTCCGCCAGGTATAGGCGGGGAGGCCGGGTTGTTCCCGGCAGAATAAAGCAAGCGACGGAAATGTTGCCGATAACGTTTTGGGGAAAGAACCGGGCCATTGCGGCCCTGGGCGTGGTGCTGCTCGGCACCGGCATTTATGCCGGTCTGCGCGGGGATGGCGTCGTGCATCCTGTTGTCCCCCTCTCCGCGCCCGGAGCGGATATTCCGGCTTCTCCCCCTGTTGTAGGGCGCAAGGAGCGGGATCTGATCGATCTTGCCGTCAGTTATGCTCTGCGCCACCCGCCGGTTCTGATCGATGTCGCCGCGCTGAAACGCAGGGCCGAAGCCGGGCTGAGGGCGGGAGAGATGCGCCCTTCCCCCTCATCGGCTCAATCCTCCCCGCCGGCAGGGATACAGCGTCTTTCGGCATTGGAGCGCAGCACTTCTTCTCCGCTGACGGGAATGGACGATAAGGATGCTGATGGCGATATCGGCGCTCTGGTGAATCATCCGCTGCAACAGATGGCGGCACTGGCCATGCCTTCCCTTTTACCGCCCTCCGCCGCTGATGGTGGAGATGGCGGACAGGATGATGGCGGAAAAGGATATTTCGACTTTCCGCTCGATCCGCTGGCGCAGCCAAGCCTTCCGCAGAGCATGTTGCCTGCCGCGAAGACAGGATTGCTGAAGCGATCTTCTCCGCTTCCCCCACCCCGGCCGCAGCGTCTCGATGCGAAGGAGCGGATATCGCTGGTATCCGCCCGGCCGCTGGAAAGAAAGCTGAGACTGGATTACGATCTGGCGGCGGTGCGCAGCGGCATTGCTGCCGTGCCCGCCGTATTCCTCGACAAGCTACCCAAGGCCCTGCCGGCACTGCAATCCCCGAAGGAACGCAAGCGGCTGTTCATCAAGACACTGCTGCCGCTGGTCTTGGCGGCCAATGAAAAAATTCTTGCCAACCGGTTCCGGCTGCAGTCGCTGATGAATCGTTTTGGTTCTCTTGAGAAAATGCCGGCGGATGACCGGCGCTGGTTGCTGGCATTGGCGGCCCGCTACAATGTCGATACCCGCAAGGCGGATGTGCCGGGCCGACTGCTGAAGCGGGTCGATATCATTCCGCCATCCCTGGCGATTGCCCAGGCCGCCGAGGAATCCGGCTGGGGCACATAGCGTTTTGCCACTGGCGGTAATGCCCTGTTCGGTCAACGCACCTGGGCCAAAGGTGCGGGGCTGGTGCCCGGCGAACGCGAAAACGGCGCCCGTTTCGAGGTAAAAGCCTTTGCCCGGCTCGCCCATGCGGTGGAAGGTTACATGCTCAATCTCAACCGCCATGCGGCTTATGGTCGTCTGCGGGCCCTTCGTGCCGCCATGCGGGCCCGGGGTGAGAGGATCGACGGATTGGCCCTGATCGCCGGTCTTGATCGCTATTCCGAGCGTGGCGGCGGTTATCAGCGGAACCTGCGGGCGATCATCCGGGCCAACCGGCTGCGCCAGTTCGACAGGGCCCGCCTGAGCCGCGAGCGGCTGGTGGAGAACGAACACGGGCCGTCCATGCTCTGAAGGGCTGGCCGCCTGCAATCTTCATCGGGTAATGGGCATTTCCCTTCTCGGAAAATGACGATGATTTTGCTATCGTCCCCCTCATCGCCGAAGCACTCATGGGCAGAATATCGGGGGAGAGGCAGGTGATCAGAGCCGCGGAGGTTGCGTTCTACATTTTTCTTGGCGGCCTGACGGTCCTGGGTATCGCTTATCGTCATGACGGTTTCCGCTACGCCGAAATCGGTGATCAGGGAAAAACGATCGTCGTCTCCGATGTTGTGGCCATGAAGGACGCTCTGGCCCCCGTGGTTCATGCGATCAGTGAATTATCTCCCGTTCCGCGTCTTTATCTGCGCAGTTTTCCGCCCGACTGGGCACGGCAGGAAATGACCCGGGAGAACAAGAACTATTTTTTCGCCGCTCTGCTGCCGCTGGTTCTGGCTGAGAACGAACGCATTCTCGATCTGCGCGGCCACTTGTTTCAGATCGACCCTGAAACGGAGGAAGGGCGCACGATTCTGCAGGAACTGGCCCGGGCCTATCGCCTGAAACCCGACAGGAGGGATCTGCAGGCGGCGCTGGCGGCGCGGATGAATGTGTTGCCGCCCTCGCTGGTGCTGGCGCAGGCGGCGCAGGAATCAGGCTGGGGGAGATCGCGCTTCGCCATTCTCGGCAATGCTCTTTTCGGTGAATGGACCTGGAATGCCGCCGAAGGCATCATGCCAGCGCGCCGTGACGACAAGGCACGGCATTTCGTTCGCCGGTTTCCCAGCCTGCGGGCTTCCCTGGCCAGCTATATGCGTAATCTGAACAGCCACCGCGCCTATGTGCGGCTGCGTCAGCTGCGCAATGAAATCCTCGGGCTTGGCATGCCCCTGCGCGGAGACCGGCTGGCGGAGACGCTGGTTTCCTATTCACAGGAAGGCGAGGATTATGTGCGCAAGCTCAGGCGCATGATTCGCAGCAACAACCTTGAGCGATTCGATAATACACGGCTGCAGCCGCTCAGGCGCAAGCGGGTCCTGGTTCTGGCGCGGGTGCTGGCCGGGGTCAGCGCAAGGCTGAAATGATGGCGGCGGAAGCATCAACCAGCATCTGAGTGTCACCGCTGACGAGGACCATTGAATAACCGCGTCCGAACATGGCACGGGCACTCCCGGCAGTGCGGGCCAGCCCGGCCAGCCCCTTGCCGGAGGCAAGGATGGCGCGTTCGGCGCGTTCGATCATGGCCTGCAGATCCGGATGATCCGCCTGTCCGATCAGCCCCATATCGGCGCCAAGATCGGAAGGGCCGATGAAAAGCATGTCAACACCATCGACAGCGGCAATCTCTTTAATATTGTCCACGGCCTGACGGGTTTCGATCTGGCAGATGACCACCACGTTTTCCGCCTCGCGCAGATAAGCTTCCCTTGCCTGTCCGAAACGGGAGGCGCGGATGATGCCGGCAGCGCAGCCGCGCCGTCCCTGTGGCGGGTAGAGGCTGGCGGCGACCGCCTCGCGCGCATCCGCGGCCGTATTGACCATGGGCACCATGATGCCCGATGCCCCGGCATCGAGAACCTTTTTGATCTCCGTATCGGAATTTTCGCTGATGCGCACCAGGCAGGGCATATCCGCGGCGGCGCGCAGGTGTTCTGTCAGATTGGCGGGGGAATTCGGCCCGTGTTCATGATCGATCATCAGGCAATCGAACCCGGCCTGGGAAAAGATTTCAGCATGATCCGGGCAGGGCTGGAACAACCAGGTGCCGATCAGCCGGTTTTGCCGTTTCCAAGTTTCACGCAATCTGTTCTGCAGCATGGCACGGCTCCGTTTTCTTCAGGGGTTATTGCGCTGATGATGCCGTTTTATCCTTTGGAATGTAGAACTGGCGGCCGAACCAGCGCCAGCGCCCGTCCCTTGTCGGCATGGTGCAGTTGATGCGGCTGCGCCCGGGCGGAAAGGGCTTGTCGAGGCGGATTTCGAAACGGCGTTTGCCCAGCCGCTGGATACGGGCAGGTTGGGCGCTGTTGGAAGGATAGCATCGCAGCGCATCGGTGCGCGGCAGGTCGCGGATCAGGGTAAAGCCGAATAATGGCGGGTTCTGGCCGCGCAGAACGGTTTCCTCGGGTGTGACATCCCTGACCGGCAGGGGCAGGGCCCGCAGCAGGGTGCGGAAGCGGGCGATGCCGGCGTAATTTTCATTCAGGGCGAAGCGGGGCAGGGCATACATGTCATGTCCTGCAAAGGCAACGCCGGATTGCTGGCCGAAAGCGGCGATGAAGCCGGCATCGCGCACAGCCTTTTTTTCCGCCACGCCATATTCGCCGTAAGGATAGGCAAATATTTCCGGGACCTTGCCCAGCTCTTTTTCGAAACGGGCATTGGCGCGGGCGATTTCACGGCGGCGGCGTTCATCGCTGAGCAGCGGCATATGCGGGTGAGAGGCGGAATGATTGGCGATCGTCACCCCGGCCGCGGCCAGTTCACGGATCTGATCCCAGGTCATCATGCCCCTGAAGCCACGATCGACCGGATCGGTCGAAACGAAAAGGGTGAAGGGAAAACCCGCTTCGCGCAGCCGTGGCCATGCCTGTTCATAAACGGACAGATAGGCATCGTCGATGGTGATGGCGACGGCCTTTTCCGGCAGAGGGGTGTTGTTGCGCAGGGCCTTGACGGCTTCGGGTAACGGAATGACCTTGTACCCTCCGCTTTTCAGTTCCGCCAGATGGGCCTCAAACTGATCCAGCCGCACACTGGTCGAAGGATAGTCGCTTTCACCAAAGCGGTGATACATGAAGATGCGGATATGGGCTATGGGCTGTTCCGTGCTCTGGCCCAGGGCCACCGGGGAACCGGCGGAAAGAGCGATAATCCCGCCCAGGGCCAGAATCCCCAGGCCAGAGGTCAGCAATGCCATGAGATCGAGGATTCTTTTCCTTGCAGACATGCACCCGCTCCATACTGCCAAAATAACGGCCAAGCCTTTTAAGCTTTATACCGGGGTTGGAAGCGGATAAACAACGCTGCAGTGCCCGGCAAACGAATTTCGTGAAGGCGAGGGATGATCATACTGGCTCTGGATACCGTGCTTCAGGCATGTTCCGCCGCGTTATGCGATGGCGCCGGGCATATTCTGGCTGTCCGGCGGGAACGGCGCGCCAAAGGGCATGCCGAATGCCTGACCGGCATGATCGATGCGGTATTGACGGAAAGCGGCACGGATATCGCGGACATATCCCGGATCGGAACCACGGTCGGCCCCGGCAGTTTTACCGGCGTGCGGATCGCTCTGTCGGCCGCGCGGGGGATCGCGCTGGTGACAGGGGCCCGGGTCTGTGGAATCAATACGTTGGAGGCGCTGGCCTGTGCAGCCGGCCGGCAGGCCGGTGGCGCTGATGTGGCCGTGGCCATCGATGCCCGCCGCGGCGAGGTCTATTTCCAGCGTTTCGGGGCGGATATCGTCCCTGCGGGGCCGCCCGCGCTGCTGGCGGTGGAAGAGGCGGCCGGGCTGCTGTCTGAAGGCGATGTTCTGTGCGGCAGTGGTGCTCCGCTGCTGCTTGAGGCACGTCATGAAAGAGACGGGCGGACGGTGGCGGGTATTGTTTCCGTACCGGTCGAGGTGCCCGATGCCGCTGATGTCGCGGCGCTGGTGGCCGCGCGTCTGGGCGGGGGCGGGGAGCTGCTGCCGCCGTTGCCGCTTTACATCCGCAAGCCCGATGCGAAACTGCCCATGCCCCGGTCAGAGAACAATGTCCGCCGAAATTCGTGAGGTCTCAGCCGCTTTCAGCTGTGTTCTTGCCGCAATCCATGCCGAAGCCTTTGCGAAGCCCTGGCCGGAAGCAAGTCTGCGCCGGTTGCTCATTCAGCCTTCGGTGTTGTCTCTTCTGGCCAGTGAAGGGGATGTCCCCTGCGGGTTTTTGCTGTGCCAGGCCGCCGCCGGCGAGGGCGAAATCCTGACCCTGGCGGTATCCCCGGCATTCCGACGCCGCCGGATAGCGTTGTCCCTGATCGAAGCGCTGAAGGCCCGTGCCCGCATCTGGCCGGCTGAACGCCTGCTGCTGGAGGTGGCCGAGGACAATGCTGCCGCCCTTTCACTGTACAATCGCTGCGGGTTCAGCATTCTGGCAAGACGCCGGGGCTATTATCGCCGGGACGATGGCAGCAGGGCTGATGCCATTGTCATGAGCTGTGATCTGTGAAAGCCAGATATGACGCGGCGTTGCGCCGGTATTGTACAGGCAGTCCGGTTGCAGGCTCATTCCCGGCCCACACCATTCTTGATTGTACAGTAATAGAAAATATTAAACCAACTCTTGGTAAACAATATATTGATCAAAAGTAGAAAAGTTCTGTTTGCATGAGGTGAAAACCAATGCTTAAGGATAGAGGAAAAATAATGTTTGTTTGTAAAGTGGATTATAATATAATATGTTGAATATAAGGTATTTTGAATGTATTGAAGGCGCATCCTGCTGAAGGAAGATGTTTCAATGACTGAAAAAGTTAATAAGGCGGAGTTGCTGGCGCTCACCGCCGATATTGTGGCTTCTCATGTGGCCAGCAATCATGTGGAAGTCGGTGAAATCAAGGGATTGATAGAGCAGGTATACAATACCCTTTCCTCCCTCGGGGAGGATGGCGCCGTTCACGAACGCCCGGAGCCGGCGGTACCGATACGCAAATCCGTAACCCCGGATTATATCGTTTGCCTTGAGGACGGCAAAAAGCTGAAGATGCTGAAGCGGCACCTGAAGACCAGCTACAACATGACGCCGGAGGAATACCGGGAACGCTGGGGGCTGCCGCCGGACTATCCCATGGTCGCGCCCAATTATGCCAAGCAGCGCCGGGCTCTGGCGAAGAAAATCGGCCTTGGTACCGGCCGCCGCGGCTCCCGGCGTTAAATATCGCAAAGGCGGCCTCTTGCGGGTTCGCTCCGGGCGCGGATGAGGGCCGGTATTTTCCCGCGTCGTTTCCGTTGGTTCGGCCTTATTTCCCTGCTCCGGGGGCTTGATGGTTGCCTGTCCGGGCTGTCTGCGATAAATCTCGGGCAGGTGAGTGGATTCACATAATCCGGGGATCCGGCCGTTAGGGGTGCATCATGGTCAGCCGACTGGAACAGCTTTGCATAGATCGCGGAATGCGGATGACGGAACAGCGCCGCATCATTGCCGCCATCCTCTCCGAGGCCAGGGACCACCCGGATGTCGAGGAGTTGTATCGCCGCGCCAGCGAACTCGATCCGAAGATATCGATTGCCACGGTTTACCGCACCGTGCGCATGTTCGAGGAAGCCGGCATTCTGGAACGTCTGGATTTTCGCGATGGCCGCGCGCGCTATGAACAGGCGAGCGAAGAGCATCATGACCATCTTATCGATATCGATACCGGTGAGGTGATCGAGTTCCACAATGAGGAAATCGAGGTGCTGCAAAAGCGTATTGCAGAGGAGCTCGGCTATGAGCTGATCGATCACCGCCTCGATCTCTACTGCCGCAAAATCGGCCGCAGCAAGGCGGACGACCGCTAGGGCCGGAATGTTTTGCCGTTATCCTTTAGCATGCGGGGGCAGGGGGTGGTGACGCGCCCCGGCCTGTGGCTGCGCATCGGTGGCGTTGTCGGCGGAACCGCGTTGCTGGCGTTTTCGCTGTTGCCGTTTCAGCTTGCCGGATTGCTGCTGGCCCGCTTCGGCCGCGATGGCCTGGCCCTTCGTGTGCCGCTGCTGTTTCATCGCGGGGTACTGGCGCTGATCGGCGTGCTGGTCGAGGTGAGGGGATGCCCGGTGACGGACCGGCGCCCCGTTCTCTTTGCCGGAAATCACATTTCCTGGCTCGATATTCCGGTGATCGGCAGTGTGCTGCCGGTTTCCTTCATTGCCAAATCCGAAGTGCGGGACTGGCCGGTTTTCGGCCTGCTGGCGCGCCTGCAGCGCACGGTATTCGTCGAACGCCGCGCAGTGCGTACCCGCCACCATCGCGATGAAATGCAGCGCCGGCTCGACGGGGGCGGGGCGCTGGTGCTCTTTGCCGAGGGTACATCCGGCGATGGTCTGCGTCTTCTGCCGTATAAGAGCGCTTTTTTTTCAGTGGCTGAGCCACGCGGAAACGGGGCGGTGCCGGTGCAGCCCTTCACGCTTGAATATACCCGCATCGGTGGTTATCCGGCGACCCGGCGCCATATGCCGCTGGTGGCCTGGATCGGTGACATGACGCTCGGCGCCCATATTCTGGGGGTGTTGGCCAACCGCCCGATCACGGCGAGGCTGACCTTTCATGAACCGGTATATTGGCCGCAATTCAGTGGACGCAAGGAATTGGCCGGTTACTGCCATGCCTGCACCGGCAGTGCTTTCCGCCAGCCGGCCGCACAGGCCGATAGCCTGCTTGACTCATGAGGGGGCGGTGTTAGGTTGAAGCGGATGACGGGATCCTCCGATCCCGCCTGCCTGCATGAGTGGTCTTATTGACCGAACCTCTGAAGTGACCGAACGTCTGAACTGACTGAACGAAAGCCATTGTCGGAACGCTCCGTGCCCAAAAAACTCCATATCAAGACCTATGGTTGCCAGATGAATGTCTACGATTCCGAAAGGATGGCGGATATTCTGGCGCCGCTGGGTTATGTGGCCGGGGATGGCCCCGAAGAAGCGGATATGGTCATTCTCAATACCTGCCATATCCGCGAAAAGGCGGCGGAAAAAGTCTTTTCCGAACTGGGGCGTCTGCGCAAACTGAAGGACGCGCGCGAGCGGCAGGGGGCGGGCATGATTATCGCCGTTGCCGGTTGTGTTGCCCAGGCGGAAGGGGCGGAAATCATGCGCCGTGCCCCGTTTGTGGATATTGTCTTTGGCCCTCAGGCCTATTACCGCCTGCCCGAGATGGTGGCACGCGCCAGCCGTGGCGCCGGGCGGACGCTGGATACGGATTTTCCGCCTGAATCGAAATTCGACTTTCTGCCCGATGAGGCCGCGAAACCGCGAAAGCGGCGGACAAGCGCTTTTCTCACGGTGCAGGAGGGGTGCGACAAATTCTGCGCCTTCTGCGTGGTGCCCTATACGCGCGGTGCCGAATATTCACGCCCCGCCGCCGATATTCTGGCTGAGGCGCGTCGCCTGACAGCCGCCGGTGTGTGTGAAATCACCCTGCTGGGACAGAACGTCAATGCCTATCACGGCGAAGGGCCGGACGGCGGCGATTGGTCCTTGGCGCGTCTGATCCGCGAGCTGGCTGATCTGCCGGGGCTGGAGCGGTTGCGTTATACGACATCGCACCCGCTGGAAATGTCGCGTGATCTGATCCGTGCTCATGCCGATGTGCCGGCATTGATGCCTTATCTGCATCTGCCGGTGCAGTCGGGCTCCGACCGGATACTGGAGGCGATGAACCGCCGCCACAAGCGGGACGACTATTTCCGCATTGTGGATCTTCTGCGGGAAGCCCGGCCCGATATCGCGCTTTCGGGTGATTTCATTGTCGGCTTCCCGGGGGAGGATGACCGCGACTTTGCCGATACCATGGATCTGGTGCGCCGGATCGGTTACGCGCAGGCCTATTCCTTCAAATTCAGTCCCCGTCCCGGCACGCCGGCGGCGGCGATCGCCTTCGCCGAGGTGGAGGAGCAGGTCAAGGCCGAGCGTCTCGCCGCCCTTCAGGCGCTCCTTGGCGAACAGCAGCAGGACTTCAACCATGCCTGTCTTGGCCGTGAGATGACCGTGCTGCTGGAACGTTCCGGGCGCAAACCCGGACAGGCGGTCGGACGCAGCCCCTATATGCAGGCTGTCCATGTCGATGGTGCCGAAGGGCGGATCGGCGCGCTGGAGAGGGTGCGTATTGTTGCCGTGCAACCGAATTCCCTTTCCGGGCGCCTGCTGGCGGACGGGGCGGCCGATGCCGCCTGATGATCCGGATGTGGCGATGGTGAAAACGTCGTGAGCGGCAGTCCCGGCTATTCCCCCGGCGGGGATCACGAAACCCGCCATCTGTCTTTCGAGGATACGAGTCTGTTGCCGCCTCTGTTCGGCGAGCATGACCGTCATCTGGCCCTGATCGAGAACCGGCTCGGCGTGCTGCTGGTGCCGCGCGGCAATCAGGTTGCGGTCAGTGGTGGTGCCGATGCGGTGGCTATTGCCGAGAATGTTCTGCGCCAGATGTACGGGCAGCTTCAGAAGGGGCGGGATCTCGATCAGGGGGCGATCGAGGGGGTCATCCGCCTTGCCTCCAGCGCTGGCGGGGAGGAGACGTCGGGTGAGGAGATTGTCATTCGCACCCGGCGCAAGCCGGTCATTCCCCGATCCGCCACCCAGAAAGCCTATCTGCAGGCACTGCAGGACCATGATCTGACATTCGGCCTGGGGCCGGCGGGAACGGGCAAGACCTATCTTGCCGTGGCCATGGCGGTATCCCATCTGATTGCCGGGCGGGTCGACCGCATCATATTGTCCCGCCCGGCGGTTGAGGCCGGCGAAAACCTGGGCTTTCTGCCGGGAGATATGCGCGAAAAGGTCGATCCCTATCTGCGGCCGCTATATGATGCCCTCTATGACATGCTGCCCGGTGAACAGGTTGCGCGGCAGCTGGAAAGCGGAGAAATCGAGATCGCGCCCCTGGCTTTCATGCGCGGGCGGACGCTGGCGAATGCCTATGTCATTCTTGATGAGGCCCAGAATACCACCCCGGCGCAGATGAAGATGTTCATGACCCGGCTGGGGGAAAATGCCCGCATGGTGATCACCGGCGATCTCAGCCAGGTCGACCTGCCGGAGGGGATCACTTCCGGCCTGGCGGAAGCGGCCGGGATTCTGCAGGGGGTTCGCGGCGTTGCCTTTGTCCATTTTACGGCCAGGGATGTCGTCCGCCACCCCTTGGTCAGCCGCATCGTCGATGCCTATGAGGCCCATGAGAAACACGAAAGGGAACAGGCGCGCGGCAGGAAGAAAACCGGCAGGAAAGGCGATAGCGGGAAAGGAAAATGAGCGCCGTTCATCTGGATATCGCCATCGCCGATGAGGAGTGGCGCACCGTGCTGGGAGAGGCGCCGGAAGATCTGTGCCGGCAGGTGGCTGAGGCAGTTCTGCGGCAACTGAATATCCGCGGGCCGGTCGAAATCAGCATCGTTCTCGATGAGGATGCGCATGTTGCGGAACTGAATGCCCGCTACAGGGGGCGCCAGGGCCCGACCAATGTGCTGTCTTTTCCCGGCGAGGATGCGGCGGCGGCGCGCCCGGGCCAGGCGGCGATGATCGGGGATATCGTGATCGCGCGACAGACATTGCTGCGCGAGGCCGCGGCACAGGAGAAAACGCCACGGCAGCATTTCATGCATCTTCTGGTGCACGGGATACTGCACCTTCTGGGCTATGACCACCAGAATGAGGCGGAGGCCGGAGAAATGGAGGGGCTTGAGATCCGCATTCTGGCGGAGCTGGATATTCCGGACCCCTATCAGCGGGAGCGGCGTTGAGGAGGCGCCACACATGAAGGAAACACCTGTATCCGGCAGTACCGGGCAACAGGATAAATCATCGTCGCAATCGATTTTTGCCGCAATCCGCGACTGGCTGCAGTCCCTGGGCAGCGACCGGGACCCTGAAGAGGGCGGATTGCGGGAGTCCCTTGAGGAAGTGCTGGAGGATCACGCCGATGATGCGACCGAGATCAAGCGTGAGGAGCGGGAAATGCTGCTCAACATTCTTGAATTCGGCCGCAAGACCGTCGATGACGTCATGGTGCCGCGTACCGATATCGTGGCGCTGGAGGCGGGCGCCGGTTATGACGAGGTGATCGATTGTTTCCGGGTACAGGCCCATTCGCGTATTCCCGTCTATCGTCACAAGCTCGACAACATCATCGGCACCATCCACATCAAGGACGTGATCCGTTATACCGGCCGGGCCGAGGCGTTTCGCCTGTCCGGCATTCTTGTCACACCCTGGTTTGTGCCCCCGTCCATGCCGGCGCTGGATCTGCTGATTCAGATGCGCCTGCGCCGCCGTCATTTGGCCATAGTCGTCGATGAGTATGGCGGTACGGACGGGCTGGTCACGATCGAGGATGTGGTCGAGGAGATCGTCGGCGACATTCAGGACGAGCATGACCGCGAGGAACTCCCCGATCTGACGGTTTTGCCCGACGGATCCATCACAGCCGATGCCCGGGCCGAAATCGAGATGCTGGAGGAACGCCTGGGAATGCGTCTGCATGATGAGGAAGAGGACGACATCGATACCCTGGGCGGGCTGGTGTTCACCCTGGCCGGGCGGGTTCCGGCGCGTGGGGAAATCATATCCCATCCCAAGGGGGTAGAATTCGAGGTGATTGAGGCGGAGCCGCGCCGGATCAGGAAGCTGCGCATCCGCCAGACACGCCAGGCTGCGGAGGACGCTGCACCGTCATGACCCGTGATCCCGGAAACGTGCCGGGGCAGAACCTGTCCGCCATGACGGAAAAGCTGCGAAAGCTGCGGGGGTGGGGACGGTATCTTGCGGCGGCCCTGTTCGGTGCGTCCGGCGTTCTGGCCATGGCGCCCTTCGGGTTCTGGCCGTTTCTGCTGTTCTCTTATGCGGGGTTGTATGTTCTGCTCTCCGGTACCGGGAATGTGCGCCGTGGCGCGCTTTGCGGATTTTTCCATGCTTACGGCTTTCACGTTGCCGGGCTTTTCTGGATTGCTGAAGCCTTTTTCGTCGATGCCGATCGTTATGCCCTGCTTTCACCCCTGCCGGTGCTTGGGCTGCCCCTGATTCTGGCCCTGGGATCGGCGCTGTATTCGCTGGAAAATCTCAC
>CAYXDL010000006.1:0-18459 GCA_964463775.1 uncultured Hyphomicrobiales bacterium | reverse complement strand
CGATGTGTTCATGTGGCGGGTTTGTCCGTATCATCCGCAATGGCGGTTTCAGTATCGTATCTGGGACGATGCGGTGTCCACCAGGCCCGTCCCATATCCTCCATATAGACGTTGATGCATTCGACATGAAGGCGAATGCCGCCATCGCCGGCAAAAACCAGTTCCAGGCGGGCTTCCGGCGCTTCCTCGCCCGGTTGGTGCAGAATGGCCAGAAGCTCCAGCACCTGATCGCCGCCGCCGGGGGTAAATCCCCTGAAGCGGATGTCGAGCACGTCTTCGATCCTCAGTGCGGTGCGGGTGCGGAAATTACGCCAGAAGCGGAGGAGGCCGCGCGTCGTTTCCTCCCAGCAGAAGCGGCTGGCAAGCAGGACCAGTTCACGGCGATGCGCCACATAGGCGATCTCGTTGGCGGAGGTGATCGCCCCCTGCATGCTGGCGGAGATGATCTTCAGATCCTCCGCATCCTCGGCCCTTAATTTCAGTCCGCCCGGCACCTGCCTGCCCCCTGTCTGCAAAACCGTTTGCGTTTTTTGCATTGCGGCGCGGTCAATGCAAGCACCTTGTGGCGCGGGCGGGGTCTCAGTCGGGCAGCCGGCTGATCGTGGCGCCGCAGGCGGCCAGCTTTTCCTCCAGCCGCTCATAGCCGCGATCGAGGTGATAGACACGGTTGACGATTGTCTCTCCTTCGGCGGCCAGCCCCGCCAGAACCAGAGAGACGGAGGCGCGCAGATCCGTTGCCATCACCGGCGCTCCGGTCAGCTTTTTGACGCCGCGGACCAGGGCCGAGGCGCCGTGAACGGTGATGTTGGCGCCCATGCGCGCCAGTTCCGGCACATGCATGAAACGGTTTTCGAAGATCGATTCCGTAATCATCGATGCGCCTTCGGCAACGCTCATCAGGGCCATGAACTGGGCCTGCATGTCGGTGGGATAACCGGGATAGACCTGGGTCATGACATCGGTACCCTGCAGGGGGCCGTTCTGGCGGCGGATGCGGATCGTACGCTCATCCTCGTTTTCACTGACTTCGACACCGGCATTGCGCATGGCATCCAGCGTGGCGGTCAGCAGGCCGGGATCCGTATGGGTCAGCAGGATGTCGCCGCCGGTGATGGCGGCGGCAATGGCATAGGTGCCGGTTTCGATGCGGTCGGGAAGGATCGCATGGCTGGCACCATGCAGGCGGGGCACCCCCGTGACGGTGATGGTTTCGCTGCCCAGCCCCTCTATTTTCGCACCCATGGCGATCAGGCAGGCGCCGAGATCGCTGATTTCAGGCTCGCGGGCGGCGTTGCGGATCACCGTCGTGCCCTCGGCTAGGCAGGCGGCCATCAGAATGTTTTCCGTGGCTCCGACCGATACCTGCGGGAAATGCACCTCGCCGCCCGTCAGACCGTGCGGGGCTTCGGCGACAATATAGCCATTGTCGATCTCGATGCGTGCGCCGAGCGCCTCCAGCCCCTCGATATGCAGATTGACCGGGCGCGGGCCGATGGCGCATCCGCCGGGCAGGGAAACGCGCGCATGCCCTTCGCGGGCAAGAAGCGGCCCCAGTACCAGGACGCTGGCGCGCATTTTGCGCACAAGGTCATAAGGGGCGGTGGTGCTGAGGATTCGCCCGGTTTTCAGGCTGACGGAGCGTCCCTCGGGGCCGTCATCGCCATTGTTCTGGAGCGAGACCTCAGTTCCGTGCTGCTGCAGCAGATGCAGCAATGTGGCGATATCCTGAAGATGGGGCAGATTGGACAGGCTCAGGGTATCATTGGTCAGAAGGGTGGCGGTCATCAGGGGCAGGGCGGCGTTCTTCGCGCCACCGATACGAATGCGGCCATGAAGCGGCCTGCCGCCGACAATTCTTATTCTGTCCATGTCAGGATGCTTTCTTTTCTCGCTCTTTCATTATTGCGGCGCTTTGTAGCCGATGCGCGCCTGCAAGGAAATACCGGATTATGCCATCCTTTTTGGTGCCATTATGGCAGGGTGTCCGCAGTGTCCAGCCATTCCTCCGCCTGCTGTACCGCCTTACGGGCGAAGGCCCCGTCTCTGTGGCCCATGCGGATGTGCAGCGCCGCCCACCACAGATGGCGTAGGGCGCAGGCAGGCAGCAGGGCGGCTTTCTCGTCATTTTCCAGCGGGCGGATGGTCTGATATCCCCCGATCAGGGCGGAGGAAAGGGCAGAGACATCGGCCCCGGGCGAAAAGCTGAAGGCATCCCACAGGGCAACGGCCAGATCGTGTATGCGCCACATATGGCCGCAGTGATCGAAATCGAGGAAGCGGACCGCGCCATTCCACAGCAGCCAGTTGCCGGTATGGGTATCGCCATGGCACAGGCCGAAGAACGGCTTTTTTGCCGGAATGCTTCCCAGCGCTGTCAGGCAGGCCGACAGGCAGGCCCGTAGTCGTATCATGTCGGCGGGGCCGAGCAGTTCCTGCATTGGCGGCAGGATGAAGGCGGGCAGGGACCGCTGATCCTGCCGGTAGCGGCGGTTGGTGTCCAGGCGGTCCATTGCTCCGTGCAGCACCGCCAGGGCGGCGGCAAAGGACTTTGCCGTATCCGTGTCCAGGGCCGGGGGCGGGGATCCGCCAAGGGCGGGGAAGATCACCGCCTGATATGAACACCCTTCGAGGTCGAGCCGTAATGGCATGCTGCCGTCAGGGCCAGTCCATGGCAGGGCGACAGGCTGCCCCGCCGCCTGCAGGGCGCGGAGAATTTGCATTTCGGCAATGACTTCCTCATCCGGCCAGTAGCCGGGCCGGTACAGGCGCATGAAGAAGACATCGCCTTCCGCCCCGGTCAGGGCATAGGTATCGTGAAAGGCGCGCTTGTGGAGGCGGGCATGATGAAAACGCAGGCCGGAAGCCTGCCCGGCCATGGCCGCGGCCAGCGCCGGATTCGGTGGCGGGCGGTCATGATGAAAGGCGAGCGTATCGAGGGGCGCGGGCACGGTTGTTGTGCGGCCTTTCAGATCGGGTCGTCGTTTTTGATCGCCTTCAGTGGTGCCTTCCGGCGGCGCTGCTGGGCCTTGCGGCGGCGCAGATTTTCACGCAGGGCGGCAGCAAGGCGTTCCTCACGTCCGCTTTTGCCGGCATCCTTGTGCCTGCCGCCGCTGCCTGCAGGGTCTGCGGGTGGCTGTTTGTCATCGTTCATGGCTTCACCCGTCCGTTGTTGCCCGCTCCGCCTGTCTGCGGGAATTCTCGCGGCTGTTCAGAAAATCGACCAGGCTTTCGCCTGCTTCCAGAATATGGGCGGCTGTCAGTGCCCCGGCACGTTCGCCATCGCCTTCGGCGCAGGCCCGGAAGATGGCCTCATGCTCGCTGCGTGCGCGGTCCCGGCCGCCGGTCAGTTCGAGTTGGGCACGGACATAGCGCTCCACACGGTCGTTGGCCGTACGGATCACTTCCAGAAAATAAGGGCGCCCGGCATCCCGGTACAGAGCCATATGGAAATGCCAGTTCAGATCGCCCCATTTGGCCGGATCCTCCTCGCCTGCGAAGGCCTCCATGTACTGGCGGGCCTCCTCAAGCGACTGTTTGCGCATCAGAGGCACGGCCCTGGTGATGACGTTCGATTCCAACAGGGCGCGGAATTCGAAGATTTCACGGATCTCATCAGGGGAGAAGGCGCTGACCACCACCCCCTTGTAGCGGACGGAGGTGACCAGCCCCTGAGCCTCCAGTCGTTTGAGCGCTTCGCGTACCGGGATGCGGCTGACATTGAACATCCGGGCGACATTTTCCTGGCGGATGGTTTCCCCTTCGCCGATTTCCCCGCGGATGATGGCATCGCGCAGGGCATCGAAAATGATGTCCGATGTTGACGCGGTCCGGCTGAGATCCGTCGCCTTCAGTGCCGGTTTATCGTTTCTGGACTGGTCCACTGGATCGCTTTCTCCGTTGCGGAATGCCGCGAAGATAATGCCAAGCCCCGCTTTGGGGCAAGCGGGTATCGGTCAGGAATGAAATAGATTGTATATTGGATCCAATATTGCATAATGGGAAGGGAAAAAAGGAATCTCCCATGGAACTGCCGGCGGTTTCCGGGCTTGACGGATTTAAGGAATGCGGGAGGGCGGCCCCGGCATGGGTGCGGCGGGCCGGGTCAGGCCGGAACGAATAAGGAAAGGATAAGGATATGTGGAAAGGGGTTTTCCCTGCGGTGACCAGCAAGTTCGATGCGCAGGGCGAATTGGATCATGCTGAAATGCAGCGTTGTTTTTCACTGATGATGGCGGCCGGATGCGACGGGCTGATTGTCTGCGGCTCTCTGGGGGAAGGATCGATGCTGTCGATGGAGGAAAAGCTGGCGGTGCTGGCGACGGCACAAAAGGCGGCGGCGGGGAAACCGGTATTGCTGACTGTGAACGAGGCCGGCACGCGCGAGGCCTGCGCGCTGGCCGAGGCCGCGGCACGGGCCGGGGCGGACGGGTTGATGGTGGTGCCGAGCCCGATCTATCACACGGATGAGCGCGAGACCGTTGCCGCGCTGCGTGCCGTGGCCGAGGCAGGCGATCTGCCGGTGATGATCTATTCCAACCGTGTCGCCTACCGGGTGGATGTGACCCCGGCGATCATGGCGAAGCTGGCAGAGGATCAGCGCTTTGTCGCCATCAAGGAATCATCGGACGATATCCGCCGGACGACGGAGATCTTCAATGCGCTCGGCTCCCGCTACAGGGTGTTTACGGGGGTGGACAATCTGGCCTTCGAGGCGCTGGCCGCCGGTGCCGATGGCTGGGTGGCCGGGCTGGTTGTCGCCTTTCCCGAGGAAACAGTGGCGATATACCGCCTGATGCAGGCCGGGCGTTATAAGGAAGCGCGGGCGATCTATCGCTGGTTCCGGCCGCTGCTGGATCTGGATGTATCGACCTATCTGGTGCAGAACATCAAACTGGCCGAAGTCCTCGCCATCGGTTCCAATGACCGGGTCCGTCCCCCGCGTCTGCCCCTTGCCGGTGAGCACCGCGACAGGGTGGAGGCGGTCATCCGGAAATGCCTGGACACGCGCCCGGAATTGTCCGGAATATCCCTTGACTTCTGAAAAAGCTGTCTTTCCCGCCATTGTCTGAGGGGCATTGGCAGCGGGCAGGTGTGGCTGACGGCGGAATTTCATGTCAGCGCCGGGCCACCCGTGCACTGGCGTGAAAGAATGCTTGACCGGGTGGGGGCAGACGCGTTATTCAAGCGCCCGCGCCGTCGTAGCTCAGGGGTAGAGCACTCCCTTGGTAAGGGAGAGGTCGTGAGTTCAATTCTCACCGACGGCACCATTCCCCCGCTGCCCATCCAATCTTTCATTCCCGGTTTGTCCCAGGTCATTGTCTTCTGCGTGGTGGTTGCGCAGTCTGTGCTGCAGCCGGGTTCCTTCTGTGCCGTTTATTTTTTTTAGAATAATTATAAAAAATGGCTTGCGCAGGGAAAGAATGGCAGTATATTAGAATTATTCTAATTTATGAGATGCCTTTCAAGGAGGATGCCATGATCATCGACACCGTACCCCAGGCGACCTTTTATACCCGTGTGCGCAACGAGGCCCTTGGCGGCCCGAATCCGTTCGAATGGAAGCTGCTCAGCAGCGACGATGTGTTCAAGGGGCGCAATGTTGTGCTGTTCTCTCTGCCCGGTGCCTTCACGCCGACCTGTTCGACCAGCCACCTGCCGCGCTATGAGGAACTGTATGACGAATTCAGGGCGCTGGGCATCGATGAGGTGATCTGCCTGTCGGTGAATGATGCCTTCACCATGTATCAGTGGGGAAAGAGCCAGAATGCGAAAAACGTGTTCCTGCTGCCCGACGGCAATGGCGAGTTCACCCGCAAGATGGGCATGCTGGTGGATAAGAGCAATCTTGGCTTTGGCATGCGGAGCTGGCGTTATTCCATGCATGCCGTCGACGGCAGGATCGAAAAAATCTTTGTCGAGCCGGGCTTCATGGACAATTGCCCGGAAGATCCCTTCGAGGTCTCGGATGCCGATACCATGCTGGCCTATCTGAAAGACCGGCAGGGATAACTCCCTCTGGATCATGCCGGCTCAGCCCTCACCGTTCTGACGGTGAGGGCTTTTTTGCGGTTACCCCGGATGTCCTGACGGGCGGGGTTGCGTAATGGTGGCTACTCCCCCGGCGGGCGGATCCAGGCGATGCGCAGGATATTCGTCGCCCCGGGGGTGCCGAAGGGTACACCGGCGGTAATGACGATCTTGTCGCCGGGGGCGGCATAGCCCAGCTCGCGCGCCGTGTGACAGGCGCGGGCAACCATTTCGCCGAAATTCTGCGGATCGTCGGTCAGGGCGCAGTGCACGCCCCAGGCCAGGGTCAGGCGCCGGGCCGTATCCCGGTTCGGCGACAGGCCGAGGATGGGTGTGTTTGGCCGTTCACGGCTGGCGCGCATGGTTGTCGAACCGGAAGTTGAATAGGTGGCGATGACATTGGCGGAAATGGTCTCGGCCACTTGGCGGGCGGCGGCAGTGATGGCGTCGGCACTGGTTGCTTCCAGCGGGGTGGCGCCTGCATCCATGAAGGTTGCGAATTTCGGATCCCTGAACGATTGTACGGCGATGCGGTCCATCATGCTGACGGCTTCGACCGGATAGGCCCCGGCGGCGCTTTCGGCCGACAGCATGATGGCATCGGCGCCGTCATAGACGGCGGTGGCCACGTCGGAAACCTCGGCCCGGGTGGGGAAGGGGCTCGTGATCATAGATTCCAGCATCTGGGTTGCCACCACCACGGGCTTTCCCGCCAGACGTGCGGTGTTGATCAGGCGTTTCTGGATGGCCGGAACTTCCTCGATCGGCAGTTCGACCCCCAGATCGCCGCGGGCGATCATGATGGCATCGGACAATTCAAGAATGCTGTCGATCTGGGTGACGGCTGAGGGCTTCTCGATCTTTGCCATCAGCGCCGCCCGTCCGCCCACCAGGCGCCGCGCCTCGGCCATGTCCTCCGGGCGCTGGACGAAGCTGAGCGCCACCCAGTCGACGCCAAGGTCGAGGGCAAAGGCCAGATCGCGGCGGTCCTTGGCGCTCAGGGCCGAGAGGTTCAGCAGGGTGCCCGGAAGGTTGACGCCCTTGCGGTCGGAGAGGCGGCCATCGGTTTCGGCTTCGGTTACCAGCTGTTCAGGTGAGGCCCGGCGCACGATCAGGCGGACCTTGCCGTCATCCAGCAGCAGGCGGTGGCCGGGTTCGACGGCTTCGAAGACTTCAGGATGCGGCAGGCAGACACGGGTTTCATCCCCCGGGGCGGGGTCGCGGTCCAGAATGAAGGTCTGGCCGCGTTTCAGCATCACCGCACCATTGGCAAAGGTACCAATGCGGATTTTGGGACCCTGCAGATCGACAAGGATGCCGATGGGTGTGTTCAGTTCCTCTTCAAGCGCGCGGATGATGCGGTGGCGGGAGGCGTGATCCTCATGGCGGCCATGGCTGAAATTCAGGCGGAACAGGTCGGCTCCGGCCTGAACCAGAGCACGGATGGTTTCCTTGTCATCGCTGGCAGGCCCCAGCGTTGCCAGAATTTTTGTCGGGCGGTTGCGGCGCATATGTTCTGTCCGTTGTTTGTATCGCTTTGTTTGTTCGGGCCGGAAGCCCTGTCCGGAGTTTGCTGGCCGGGCCACACTACTGTTTTTTCGCACTATAGCGCAGGATGCGGCACCCGCCACACTTTACTCACCGGCTTGTTCACCGGTGCCCGCAGATGACCTGATGCTGTGGCGATGCCGGCCGGCAGAGGGTAATCGGGGCTTGAGCTATGGCGTCTTGTTCCCTAGGGTCAGGGCCGGATATGCTGGCAAACAGAATCCCGAAAGCCATCGCACCTGCCGGGATTTCCCGATGGCAGGGGCGGGTGATAGCGGGTTGATCGGTCTGAGTTAAGGAACAACATGGAACGCCAGGACAAACAGGACAGGGGCAGGGACTCCGCCCCGCCCAGGCGGCGGGGGCGGCCTGCGGGCGGCGGACAGGCCAACGGCAGCTCAGGGTCGGTGCAGTCCCTGTCGCGGGCCTTTGCCCTGCTGCGGCTGCTGGCGGCCCATCCGGCGGGGTTATCCCTGTCCGATGCGGCGCAAAAGCTGTCCCTGGCCCCTTCGACGGCGCACCGCCTGCTGACGGCCATGGCCAATGAACGTTTTGTCCGTCACGATAATGAACGCAGCCTGTGGTTCGTGGGGGTCGAGGCTTTCCGCACCGGCAATGCTTTTCTTGAGGACCGGGATTTCGTGGCCATTGCCCGGCCGGTCATGCGCAAGCTGATGGAGAAGGCGCAGGAATCGGTCAATTTCGCTGTACTGGATCAGGATGCGGTGCTCTATCTCAGTCAGGTGGAATGCCGGGCCCTGATGCGGGCGCTGGCCTATCCGGGCGCCCGGGCGCCGCTGCATTGTTCCGGCGTCGGCAAGGCATTGCTGGCGGCCATGCCCGAAAAAGATGCCGCCGCGATCATGGAGCGCATCGAACTGCCGGCTCTGACCGAGCGCACATTGACCACTCATCAGGCCTTGCTCGACGATTTGCAGGCAACCCGCGAACGCGGCTTTTCCTATGATGACGAGGAACAGGCTGTCGGCATGCGCTGCGTTGCCGCCGCTGTGTTCGATGAACATGCATGGCCCATGGCTGCCCTGTCGCTTTCAGGGCCGAGTGCACGCATGAACGACGAACGTATTCTCAGCCTCGGCCGCATGGTCATGGACCATGCCCGTGAAATCACCGAACTGGTCGGCGGCCGCCTGCCCGCCGGTGGCTGCTGAGGACCGCTTTGAAGGATGATTTCGTCCTGACGGCGCTGTGGCCAACGGCGCGATAGTGTCAACAACAACTTAAGAGAGTTTAACGATATCTTAATCGCTGCCTGTGATGCTGCCGGTATTCCCCCTTTTCTGAGCATTTTGGTTGAAGGGCAAAAGACGGTTGGTTACGGAAAGCACGACAGGCATGCGGCAGGGGATGTCCGATAGCTGCGAGATCCGGCGTGAAGAGGTCAGAACGGTTGCCCGGCAGGTGCCCCTGAGCGGACTCGGCAGTGCCATTGCCGGTGTCATGAGCGCGGCGCTGTTCTATGCCCATGTCTATCCGGGTATGGGGGTCTGGCTGTGGGTTGTGATTCTTCTCGGTTTGCAGGCCTATGAATGCAAACATTTTTCCCCATATCGCGGTGATGTTGCGCCCGCGACTGAAGAACAGGTCTGCTATCGTGATTACTGGCTGACCCATGCCACGGCTGCTCTGAACGGGCTGTTATGGGGGGCAACGGCCGCTTTTCTGAATGGCGGTGATAATATGAGCCATGCTGTTATTCTCGGGGCCATTGCGACAGGGGCCGGAATAGCTGGGGCCCTGACACGATCGGTCATGCCCGGCGCTGCCATGGCCTTTCTGGTTCTGGCCATCGCCCCTCATGTGCTGGTTCTGAGCAGCAATACGGATATCGGTATCTCTCTGCTGGCGTTTTCGGCGCTTTTCCTGCTTATGACGGCCATGGCCCTGCGGGGGAATTACCGACGCATGCGGGAATCGGTGCTGATGCGTCTTGAAAACAGCCGTCTTCTGCGGCGCCTCAATGATGCGCAGGAAACGCTGCTCGATGCCATCGCCAGCAGCTCGGAAGGGTTTGCCCTGTTCGATCGGGAAGGCCGTCTGCTGCTGTGTAATGAAAATTTCGGCACCTTTCTTTCCCTGCCGTCACGGGTGCTGAGAAAAGGCGTTTCTTACAGGCATATTCTTGAAAATGCCTCACCCCCGCAGGGGTTGACAGGGCAGGAATATCATCAGTGGCTGCGTGAAATGCTTTCCGGAACGCGCCATGGCTGGGGCGGTGAGGTGGTGGAGCTGGAAAACGGCCATTGCCTGAAATTCACCGGTCGCCCCATGGCCAATGGCGGCGTGGTGGCGGTGCTGGTGGATATTACAGCCATTCATGAACGCGAGAAAGCCTTGCTTGCCGCCAAGAACGAGGCCGAAAGCGCCAGCCGCGCCAAATCGGATTTCCTGGCCTTGATGAGCCATGAACTGCGTACGCCGCTGAATGCGATCATGGGTTTTTCCGAAATCATCAAGGATGAAATGTTCGGTGCTTTCGGCATTCCCGCCTATCGGGAATATGCGGCCGATATTCATGCCAGCGGCCGCCATCTGTTGTCGGTCATCAATGATATTCTCGATCTTTCCAAGATCGAGGCAGGCCGCTTCGACCTGCAGGAACAGGATGTCGATGTGCCCCGCCTGATTGCCGAGGTGACGCGCATGCTTCAGGGCCGCGCCGAACAGGGACGTCTGGATGTGCAGGTGCGCATCCAGCGGGCATTGCCCTCTCTTTACGCCGATCCGCGCTGCATCAAGCAGATGCTGGTCAACCTGCTGTCCAATGCCATCAAGTTCACACCCTCAGGCGGAACCGTGACAATCGCCGCGCGCGCGGACGAGAACGGTTTCGTGCTGGAAGTCGCCGATACGGGCATCGGCATTTCCAAGGAAGACATGGCCAAGGTTCTGGAACCCTTCGGGCAGGTGGATCGCGGTCTGGCGCGCAAGCAGCAGGGAACCGGCCTCGGGGTGCCGTTGGTGCGCTCTCTCATGAATCTCCATGAGGGGGATCTGCATATTGAAAGCGAACCCGGGGTGGGAACGATGATATCCCTGCATTTCGGCCCCCGCAGGATCATCAAGCGCGATGCCGCCTGAGGAAGGCGACAATCCCATTCACAAGCTGCATTCCTTGCATTAAACCCCTAACATGAGAGAAGATCACAGCCTTGGTCCTTGCCGGCCCGGCCTGCGGGGTGGCGGGATCTTCTGATCATGATGGCCAATGGCCGAAGGGGTGCGAATTCTGTCCATGAACGACAACGATAATGGCGATGCATATGCCGGCGATGACGCTTACACATTGCTGCCGGGCAATGACGGCGGCGGGGTGCTGTTTCTCTGTGATCACGCCTCGAAGCGGATACCGCCCGAATACGGCACCCTCGGGCTGGCTGAGGCCATGCTGTGGCGGCATATCGCCTGGGATATCGGCGCCGCCGATGTGACCCGCCGTCTGGCGGCGATCTTCTCCGCCCCGGCGCTTTTCGGCGGCTATTCCCGCCTTCTGGCCGATCTGAACCGTTTCATGGATGATCCTTCCGTCATGCCCGTGATTTCGGATGGGGTTGAAATTCCCGCCAATAAGGGAATCGACGCGGCTGAACGCGAACGCCGCCGCCGGGCCTATTATGCGCCCTATCACGATGCGGTCGATGCGCGCCTGTCGGCGATGGAGGAAACCGGCGTGGTGCCCGCGGTGTTTTCCATTCACAGTTTCACGCCGATCATGAACGGCTTCGAGCGCCCCTGGCATGTCGGCATCCTCTGGGGGGAGGATGGTCGTCTCGCCCGCCCGATGCTGGAGGCACTGGGGCGCAACCCCGCCCTGACGGTCGGGGACAATCAGCCCTATTCGGCCCGTGAACCATATGGTTATACGACCGAACATCACTGTGTCAGCCGCGGTCTGCCTCATGTGGTGGTGGAAATACGTCAGGATCTGATTGATACCCATCACGGGGCCGAGGAATGGGCGAATATTCTGGCCGATGCCATTCGCCGTACCCTGGCGGCGGGCCGTCCCTTTTCCCGACAGTTCTTTACCAGGCAGGCTTCATGATTCAGGAACCCGAGTTCACCCTGGGGGTGGAAGAAGAATACCTGCTGGTGGATCCGGCAAGCCGCGATCTGGTGGCCGAACCGCCCGAGGGGCTGATGCAGGACTGCCGGAAAAGACTGGGGGAGGCGCGTGTCTCACCGGAATTTCTGCGGGCGCAGATTGAGGTCGGCACCAGTGTCTGCCCGACGATTGCGGATGCGGACCGTCAGTTGCGTGAACTGCGCCGCCATGTGATCGAGGTTGCCGGGGGATACAGCCTTGGGGTCATTGCCGCTTCCACCCATCCCAGCGCTGAATGGCACTTGCAGAAACACACCCCGAAACAGCGCTATGATGCCCTGGCCAAGGATCTTCAGGCGGTGGTGCGCCGGCTGGTGATCTGCGGCATGCATGTGCATGTCGGTATCGCGGATGCGGATCTGCGTATCGATCTGATGAATCAGATCGGTTATTTTCTGCCGCATATTCTGGCTCTGACGGCGTCCTCGCCCTTCTGGCGGGGGGAGGAAACAGGGCTGATGTCCTACCGGCTGACCGTATTCGATGCCCTGCCGCGCACCGGGCTTCCTGATTACATGGCTTCTGCGGGTGAATATGACCGCCTGGTCGGGCAGATGGTCCGTGCGGGTGTGCTGGAGGACGGGTCAAAGATCTGGTGGGATGTCCGCCCGTCTTCGCGGTTTCCGACGCTGGAAATGCGTATTGCCGATGTCTGTACCAGTATCGATGACGCGGTGACGGTGGCAGCGCTGTATCAATGCCTGCTGCGGATGCTTTACCGGTTGCGGCGGAACAATCAGCGCTGGCGGATCTATCCGCAGACATTGATCCGCGAAAACCGCTGGCTGGCGCAGCGTTTCGGTTGTGACGGTGATTTGATCGATCTGGGCCGGGGTGAGCGTGTGGCCTATGCCGATCTGCTGGAGGAACTGATCGATATGCTGGATGAGGATGCCAGGGCGCTGAACTGCCGCGATGCCCTGCTTCATGCCCGTGACATTCTTGCCCGCGGAACTTCCGCGCGGCGGCAGCTGGAGGTATATCACAAGGTGCTTGAAAGTGGCGCCTCCAGGGATGAGGCCCTGCAGGCCGTTGTGGACTGGCTGATGACTGAAACGGCCCGTGGCACGGGGGCCGAACCCGCCTTTGGCGGATGAGGATGCGAGGATGACAGGAGGAAATGAAAATGGACGATAAGACCCGCACCGAACTGGAAGCGGCGGCATTCCGCCGCCTGGTCGATCATCTGCGCCAGCGCACGGATGTGCAGAATATCGACATGATGAATCTGGCGGGCTTCTGCCGCAACTGCCTGTCCAACTGGTATATGGATGCCGCCGGGCAGAAAGGCATTGAAATGAGCAAGGCCGAGGCCCGCGAAATCATCTATGGCATGCCTTATGACGAGTGGAAACGCCGGTATCAGACCGAGGCCACGGCCGAGCAGCTTGCCGCTTACGAGGTCAATCACCCCAAACATGACTGAAGGAGACGTGACTGAAGAGGCATGGCAGGAAACGGAACCGCCATCCATGCCAATCTTTCCGTTTTGGCGGCATGGATGGGGTCCGGCTGGCCGTCAGGTGCTGCCTGCGGGGCGCAGGGCTACGAAGATCGAGATCAGGACCAGGGAGATGCCGAATATCTGCAGGAGGCTGAGGCCTTCATTCAGCAGTAGCCATGACAGCACGGCGGCGACGACAGGCTGAATCAGCAATACGAGTGAGCTGGAAGAAACAGGCAATCTCTGAAGAGCGGCGGTCACCAGCCCCTGCCCCGCGACCTGCCCGAACAGCACCAGGGCAAGCAGCAGCAGCCAGCTTTCTCCCGTTGCGGGAACCGGCGCGCCCGCCATGAAGAAAAGGACGGAAAGCAATACGGTGCTGCCCAGGGTGACGGCGGCCATGATGTGGCCGGAAGCGGCGCCCCTGCCGCGCAGAGTCCTGACCGTTACGAGATATGCGGCATAGAGCATGCCCGCCAGAAGGGCGGTCATGTTGCCGATGACGCTGCCGTTTCCTTCCCCGAAACCTGAAATGCCGATCAGCAGAACGATGCCGGTCATGGCGGCAGGCAAGGCGATCCAGAAAGAGCGCTCAGGGCGTTCACAAAGACCGATGAGTCCGAAAATGCCGATAAAGAAGGGGGCGCAATTGGTAAACAAGGTCGCGATGGTGACATTGGTGCTGCGGATGGCAAGATGCATGACCCCAAGATCAGCGGCAAAAAAGAAAATCGCCAGAAGGTACAGAAGCAGCGACGGACCTGCCTGCGTTTTTGGTTTTCGTTTTCCGGGCTGTGGCAGGGCCAGGGCCCATATCAGAAAAAGCGGTGCTGACAGGGCCACGCGGTAAAAGGCTGATATGTCGGCGCTGAGGGGCAGCGCCTTGACGATTACCGGCGCGAAACCGAGGAAGATTCCGCCAAGGGTCAGGATCGCATAGGACTGCACCCGCTGAAGATGGAGGGGCGGGGCGCTCAGTACTGAAATTTTTTCTGCCGATTGTTGCATTTCCGGCTCCTATAGGGCGGGGCTGGGGCATTGCTGCCGGGAGGGTGCCATGCTGCTGTCGCTTTTGCTTTTAACCCTTTGCAGGAAGCGTTCGCGTTCGATGATGGCGCGGGTATGAACGCCGGAGAGAATGATCTCAGCGCCGTCGCTGGCCCGGACATCGAATGAAAGTATTTTCGTATCGATTTCCCTTAACCGGGCCTCTATCTGAATGGTCCAGCCATTTGGCGTGGGGGCAAGATGGCGCATTTCATGGCCGAAACCCAAGGTCATCTGAGACGGGGCCAGAGTGCCGGATATGGCCTGCATGCAGGCCAGTTCGGCATACCAGAGCAAAACGGGTGTTGCCAGAACCGGAACATCGTTGCGCCAGCTGGTGGCGAGGTCGCTTTCCTCAACCTGATGAATGATGCAGGCCTTCAGGCCTGGCTTGAGTTCGATACCTGACATGAGTCGCTCCTGTTCTGTTTCATGAATAATTCCGCGGCTGTCTGCTGCAGGGCCCGGGAAAGGCGTGAGCAAAGAGAGCCGATTTCTTCTTTTGTGACGGTGAGAGGGGGCGCAATGATGATGGCATCACCAGCGGCACCGTTGATAAACCCGCTCGCGGGGTAGACGATCAATCCGTTTTCGAAGGCATGTTGCGTGGCGCGGGCAGCGGCATTCAGCGCAGGGGGAAATGGTTCAAGATTTTCCGTGTCGGAAACCAGTTCCAGCCCCCACAGCATCCCGCATCCGCGCAGATCGCCGATGATGTCGCTTTCGGCAACCAGCGGCCGGAGCTGTTGTTCAAGATATTTTCCCATGAACGCGCCCCGCTCGACCAGGCTGTCTTCTTCCAGGATATCCAGGACGGCATTGGCAACCGCCGCGCCGACAGGATGATTTGAATGGGTATGTCCCGAGGAGAGGGAGACACCGGCTCTGGCCAGAGCGTCATGAATGCGTTTCTTCGCGAGAATGGCTGAAATCGGGAAATAACCGGCATTGAGACCCTTGCCGAGGCAAAGAATATCAGCGGTGATGCTGTCATGATCTAGGGCCAGCCATTTACCTGTGCGGCCCAGCCCCGTCAGGATTTCATCAGCAATCAACAGGATGTCGTGGCGGTCGCAAATGGACCTGATGCGCCGAAGATAGCCTGGCGGGGGAACGATGGCCGCGCCCGATGCGCCGGTAATGGGTTCAAGAATGATGGCGGCGATATGGCCGCTGCCATGGCGGAGAATGTCGTGTTCAAGCATGTCGGCGCAGGCAAACCCGCAGCTGTGCTGACGATGCCCCAAAGGACAGCGCAGGCAGTAAGGTGTATGAACGGAGGGATCCTCAGGCAGAGTGCCGCCGGCATCGCGCCGCCTTTGCCAATGTCCTGACAGGCCCAGTGCGGTGACGGTCGTGCCATGATAACTGATCCTTCGGCTCAGAATTTTTCTTTTTTCTGGTTTGCCTTGGACCCTCCAGAATTGTTGTGCAAGCCGGATGGCGGCCTCCACGGCTTCCGAGCCGCTGTTGACGAAAAAAGCGCCATCATAGCCAAGCCTGTCGCACAGGCGATCCGCCAGTTGCTCGCTGGGCGCGTTTGTGAACTGTGTCCGATAGAGAAAAGATGTCCTGCTTGCCTGCTGCTGCATGGCGGCCAGAACTTTCGGATGGCCATGGCCGATGGAACAGGCGATGGCACCGGAACTGCCGTCAAGCCAGCTTTGGCCATTTTCATCTTCGATATGCACTCCCCGGGCCTTGACGGCCCTGGGATGCCGGGTGCCTTGTGGTGTAGCGATCAGTGCCATCATGCCCTCCGCCTCAATGCCATTGGTGAATGGCGGCGCCGGCCGTAAAGCCTGCTCCGGCTGCGGCGAACAGCAGGTGATCGCCTTTTTTGATCCGGCCGTTTGCCAGGGTTTCATGCAGCATGATGGGAATAGTCGCCCCGGCGGTGTTGGCATAGCGGTCCATGTTGGTCTGAAATTTCTGAAACGGAATACCGGATTGCCAGGCGATCTCCCTCAGCAATGAATGTGATGGTTGATGCGGTATAACGATATCTATATCATCGCTTGTCAGATGGTTGCGCTGCAGAAGCTGGCGGATACACCGGGGAACAGCAGTGGAGGCGGCTTTGAAGACCGCGGGGCCGTCCATGCGGAAATAGGGGGCCTCTTTTTCTATGACGAAAGCCTCCGAATGGTGACCATCGGTGAATAACTCGGCATCGAAAAAGCTTTCCCGGGCATAGCGGCTGTTGGCGGCTTCCAGCAGGACGGCGCCGGCGCCGTCACCAAAGAAAACGCAGTCTCTGCGCTGCCAGTCGGTAACGCGCGAGAACATATCCGCACCCACGACGATGGCGCGTCTGGCCTGTCCCGAGGACAAGGCCGCCGCCGCTGCCGTCAGGGCGAACAGGAAACCGCAGCAAACCGCCGATATATCGTAGGCGACAGCCTCATGGAGGCCGGCTTTGTATTGAGCGTGGCATGCTGTTGCAGGGGCCTGGCGGTCCGGGCTCGCCGTGGCCAGAATGAGCAGATCGACGGATTGCGGGGAAATTTCCGCATTCCCCAGAACGTCATTGATCGCCGCCGCCGCCAAATCAGATGTTTCGGTGCCATGATCGGCGATTCTGCGTTCACGGATGCCCAGCTTCTGTTCCACCCATCCGGGATCGACAGCGGCATTCAGGGTGTTCTTTATATCCGTGTTGCTCAACCGTTGTTCCGGCAGGCATGTGCCTGTGGAAAGAATCCGAAAGGATGACTGCATTTTCTCCTCCACCTCATTCCTATCCAAAGGCCTAATAAAACAACCTATGGTGATTATTGCGTGGTTCTGATACCATGACCTTACAGGCGCCTTCCGGGCACCGGAAACGAGTTCTCGCAATCACCGAAATGAGGAACGCTTATGGGACTGGTGAATGTCGATGTTGACCTGCTCAGAACCCTTGTCGTGGTGTCGGAGGTGAAGAACTTCACGGCTGCGGGTGAGCGGCTTTTGCGCACCCAGTCAGCGATCAGCCTGCAAGTGAAGCGCCTGGAAGAGATTGTCGGCCAGCAACTCTTTGAACGGGGAAAGGGCAAGGAAATCACCCTGACCAGATCGGGGGAGGTCATCCGCAGTTATGCGATTGAAATCCTCAAGCTGAACGATGCGCTGGTGCGGGAGGTTCGCTCGGGGCAGGAGGTGCGGGTGCTGCGGATCGGTACGCCGGATGATTATGCGCAGCTTATTCTGCCGAAGGTTCTTGCCGAATTTTCCCGCGAAAATTGCGATACGGAATTACAGATCGTCACCGATCTGTCGCCGAAACTGTCCGAAATGGTCGAGGCAGGCGATCTTGATCTTGTTTTTATTACACGCAATACGGAGATCGATGGTATCAATCTCCTCAATGAAAAGTTGAGCTGGGTTGCGGCGCCGAATGCGCAGGTGGTTCATGAGGATCCGCTGCCTCTGGCTCTTTTTCCTCAGGGATGCGGGGTGCGTGACATCGCCCTCCGTGCTTTGGAGCAGGCCGGCCGTCATTGGCGCATCGCTTATTGCTCCAACCAGTTTTCGCCTCTCAAAACGGCGATTACCGAACACAGGGCCGTCGGTGTGCTGCCTTCGCGCGCGGTTTCCAGGGATCTTGTGCGTGTCGGGGAGGAATACGGCCTGCCTGAGCTGCAGAATTCAGAACTGATCATGAAGATGAACGAACAGGCGCCACAGAGCACCCTGCGCCTGGCAACGCGCCTTGTTCATGCTTTCCAGACCACGGCGTCTATGGGCGGGCATTAGCATCGGTCATAAGCGTAAAAATACAAACTCATTTCCCTGAAAGCGCATAATCGATTTTCCTCGTCATACCAGCAGGCCACGGAATGGTGCCGCGGCCAAAGATGACGGGAGATGGAAATGCGTTTTGAATTCAATGCACGTCAGCAGGAACTGTTCGATCAGTATGCGCTCATTGGGCGGGAGGTCGCTTCCCGGGCCGATGAGTATGACAAAACCCGGCGCTTTGATCAGATCGGCTGGCAGCGTATCAGTGAAAGTGGTCTGTGGAGGCTGCCGGTTCCCCGGGAGCTTGGCGGAATGGGGGCGGGATGGACCGATTGCATTGCCGCGATCGAGGGGCTGGCAAGTACGGCAGGAGATCTCGGATTCCTTGTTTCCCTGCTCGGACATATCGGATCGCTCCGTATCGTCCTTGAAGAAGGGACAGACGAACAGAAGGACCGTTGGCTCGAAGCGCTGATGCGTGGTGATGTCGCCGTAACCGCGATGACCGAAGCTTCGGGTGGCTCAGATCTGGCGCGGATGCGTC
>CAYXDL010000005.1:0-18846 GCA_964463775.1 uncultured Hyphomicrobiales bacterium | reverse complement strand
GTGATGATGGCCGTCTGGTCCTATCTGCGCCGGTTCATGTACACCAAATGGGTCATCGTGGTCGATGACGATATCGACTGCCGTGACTGGAAGGATGTGATGTGGGCGGTTTCCACCCGCATGGATCCGGCGCGGGATCTCACGATCATGGAAAACACCCCCATTGATTACCTCGACTTCGCCAGCCCCGAGGACGGCCTCGGCGGCAAGGTCGGGCTCGATGCCACCAACAAATGGCCGCCGGAAACCAAACGCGAATGGGGGCGGAAGATCGTCATGGATGATGCGGTCATCGAACGCATTGATGCCCTGTGGCCCCGCCTCGGCCTGCCGGGCAGCGGCCGGGCCATATGGAAACGACATGACAAGGGGTGAGAAAACGCAGAGCACCCCCGCCACCCCCGTGGAACAGGCCATCGCCGAGGAACAGCTTTGGGGTGCGAGAGCCTCGTTCCGGCTGCGCCTTTACGGGGCCATCATCATCGCCCTGCTGGTGGTTTTTCAGAACGGCTGGGCACCGGGCCTGTTCTACTGGCCTTTTCTTGCCGGTTTCGTCGTTATCGGTTATTTCAATCTGATCTGCCACAGGAAGCACCATTTTCACGGCCTTGTGGGCAAACTCTGGCCGTTTCTGCCGCCACTGGCCGATGCGGCCATTACCGTCAGCGCCATAGCCTCGGACAACCCGTTTTTCAATCAGCATTTTCCGGCCAGCCTGCGTTTCGGCTTCTCCAATGCCATGTACATGCTGCTGCCGGTCGCCGCTTCGATCTTCAGCTATTTTCCCCGTGCCGTGATGTTTTCCGGCCTTGTCAGCGCCGCCTTGTGGTGTGGTGCCAAAAGCTGGGTCAAGATGACCTCGGGTCAGCCCCATCCGCTGTTCATGAGTGAAATTCTCGACAAGCCGTTCGCCGAACAATGGGCGGTGATCAGCAATCCCGACTATATCCCCGGCGAGGAAATCCTGACCGAGGGGGCCATGATCATCCTTCTGGCCGCCGCGCTGGCCTTTCTGGTGCACCGGGCACGGCTACTGGTGGAAAGCGCCGCGGAGCAAAGCCGGGAAAGAGCCAATCTGGCCCGTTACTTCTCGCCCGAACGGGCCGAGGAGCTGGCCCGGACCGACACGCCGCTGGCCCATCCGCGCACTGAGCGCATCGCCGTCATGTTCATCGACATTGTCGGTTTCACCGATATCAGCGAACGCATGCCGGCCGATGCGCTGATCGCCCTGCTGCGCGAGCTGCACCGGATTTTCGCCCATGGTGTTTTTGCCCATCAGGGCACGGTGGAAAAATTTACCGGTGACGGGCTGATGGCAACATTCGGCACACCACAACCGGCCCGTGACGATCCGGCCCGCGCCATGGAGGCGGCGCTGGAAATTCTGAAAAACCTGAAAGACTGGAACCAACGCAATCGTCCGGATGAACCGATTGCCATCGGCATCGGCATTCACTACGGCACCGCCATTCTTGGTGATATCGGCGACGACAACCGGCTGGAATTCGCGGTGCTGGGCGATACCGTCAATGTCGCCAGCCGTCTTGAACGCCTGACCCGGGAACTGCATACCCCCCTTGCCGTGAGCAGCGATCTGCACCAGGGGGTGGGAGAACAGGCCGGGCGGCCCGATCTGGCTGCCATGCTGACCTGCCGCGCCGAACACCGCATCCGCGGACGGCGTCACAGCGTCATGGTCTATACGCTGACGGACGGGGGATAGGGAGATCCGCGCAAACGCCCCCCTATACGGGCAGGCGCAACACCACCCGCAGCCCGCCATGGGGCGAGTCTTCCAGCGACAGATCGCCACCATGGCTTCGGGCCACGTCACGGGCGATGCTCAGCCCCAGGCCACTGCCCCCCGTATCGCGGTTGCGCGATACCTCCAGACGCACAAAGGGCCGCAATACGTCATCGCGGCGGTTTTCCGGAATGCCGGGACCATCGTCATCAATGATGATTTCGATGAAATCCTCTCCCCTTCGCGCCGTGACCCAGATATTACCGCCATACTGACGGGCATTTTCCATCAGATTGGACAGGCAGCGCCTCAGGCCACCGGCACGGGCGACAATGGACAGGCCCGGCGGGCACTGCAGATCAACCACCCCGCCCTGACGGCGGATATTGGCGGCAATGGCCCCCAGCAACGCCGCGACATCCATGGGCTCGGCCACCTCGTCCTCCTGACTGCGGGCAAAGGCCAGATAGGCCTCGACCATCTTTTCCATCTCGGCGACATCGGCCTTCAGATTTTCCGTATCCTCGCCTTCCTCCAGCATGGCAAGCTGCAGTTTCATCCGCGTCAGAGGCGTGCGCAGATCATGACTGACCCCGGCCAGCATTTCGGTACGCTGATCGATCTGGCGTTTCAGCCGCGCCCGCATCACCAGAAAGGCCCGGGCCGCCGCGCGCACTTCCGAAGCGCCGGAAGGGCGGAAATCCTCCACATCGCGGCCCTTGCCAAAATCCTCGGCCGCCCGGGCCAGCCGCCGGATCGGGCGAATCTGATTGCGCAGAAACAGAATGGCGATAGCCAGCAGCACCAGCGAGGTTCCGACCATCCAGATGATGAAGATATAGGTGGTGGTGCTGAACAGCCGCTTGTCGCCGGTAAGGATGCGCAGCACCCCCTCATCGAGCTGAACGCGGATTTCCACCTTGTCGCGATAGGTGGTGGTGTCGATGCGGAAGGGGCGGGAAATCCTTTCATTGAGGGCCCGGACCAGATTGCGTTCGAGAAAGGAATAGGGGTTCACCTCCTGCCGTCCGGTGGGCAGACGTGCCCCATAGGACAGGGTGACATCCAGCCCCATGATTCTGTTTGCTCCTGACAACAGCCAGTTGCGCATGGGATCATCGGGGCGCATGACCTGCAGGCCATCGATAATCATGGCCACCTCACCGGCCACGCCCTGGGACAGGCGCCGGGCCACGGCATTCCAGTGACGCTGATAGAAGATAATCGTCGCCACGATCTGAAGGATGACCACCGGCACCACGATCATCAGCAGCGAGCGCCCGAACAGGCTCTGCGGCATCAGCGCACGCAGCCAGCGCCGACGGGAAGAGGGGCGGAAGCCTCGCAAATAGTTCAGCCATCCACCCATAACACATATCCTTCTCCGCGCACCGTCTGCAGATAACGGGGCATTTTCGGATCATCCTCGATCTTGCGCCGCAGACGAGTGATCTGCACATCCACCGCCCGGCCCAGACCATCGTCATCGCCGGCGCTCAGCTCCGCTCGGCTGACGGTCCGTCCCGCCTTGCGCGCCAGAACCCGCAGCATGGCGATTTCCCGTGCCGTCAGGCGGATGACCGCACCATCGCGTTCCAGCCTGCCGCTTTGCGGATCGAAACGCATATCGCCGAAACATACCGTATTCCCGCCTCTGCGCCTTGCCGAGCGTTTGAGGATGGCGGCAATCCGCAACAACAGCTCTTTCGGCTCGAACGGTTTGGGCAGATAATCATCGACCCCGGCTTCCAGACCCTCGATGCGTTCCCCCGCCTCCGCGCGCGCCGTCAGCATGAGAATGGGCAGGTCATGTCCGTCTTCGCGCAGGTTGCGGGCATAATCCAGGCCGCTTTCCCCGGGCATCATCACATCCAGCACCATCAGGTCGAAGCGCAGCCCGGCCATCTGTGCCCGCGCCGCCGCCACGTCCTCTGCAGTACTGACCATATAGCCGTGATCGGACAGATATTTGCGCAGCAGATCGCGCAGACGGCGGTCGTCATCAACCACGAGGATATGGTGTTCGCGCTCACTCATGCCGCCATTACGCTTTCCCGAACGCACATCGTTCGCTCATTTTCCGAAGGCGGCGAGAACGCGCTCGCGCTCCTCCTCATTGATCAGCCCCAGCATGACTTTCTTGAACCCCGCCACGGCCTCGGTTCCCGCCTCGCGATAGGCGCGGGCGAAACGTTGCTTCTGCGGGGCGGCGAGGCGTTCCTCCAGCTCACGCCCCTTATCCGTCAGATGAAGAAGCCGCTGGCGCCTGTCCTGCGGTCCCTTGGTCTGGCGGATATAGCCTTCTTCGACCAGCACGCTCAGCACCCGTGACAGGCTCTGCTTGGTGATCTGCAGAATGGCCAGCAACTCAGCCACCGTCATTCCCGGATTACGGCCGACGAAATACAACACCCTGTGGTGAGCCCGGCCAAAACCGATAGTGGCGAGAATTTCATCGGGATCCCTGGTGAAATCACGATAGGCGTAGAACAACAGCTCGATTCCCTGGCGCAATTCTTCCTCGCGCAGGAACAGCGGATTCGCGGCGGTTTTCGTCTGCATCTTTTTTAAGTCAGCCATGTTGACATAGTTTGATTATAATGTTACTCATATAGCGCCTGTTCAGAAACGATATGCCTCAGGAAACACAATCATGGAAACAAATTCTTTCGACAATCGCGACGGTTACATCTGGATGGATGGTAAACTCGTTCCCTGGCGTGAGGCTCAGCTGCATGTTTTAACCCATGCGCTGCATTATGCCAGTTCCGTCTTTGAAGGCGAGCGCGTTTATGAGGGTGAGGTGTTCAAACTGAACGAACACAACCAGCGCTTGCTGAAATCCGCTGAAATCATGGGATTCGAAATCCCCTATTCCCTTGAGGAACTGAATGCCGCCACACGTGAAACCGTTGCCGCCTCGGGACTCAGTGATGCCTATGTCCGCCCCATCGCCTGGCGCGGATCGGAAATGATGGGGGTCAGCGCGCAGAAGAACACCATCCATGTTGCCATTGCCGCCTGGGCCTGGGGTTCCTACTTCCCGATGGAAGAGCGCATGAAGGGAATCCGCCTGGGCATTTCCGACTGGCGGCGGCCGGATCCGCGCACCGCACCGGTAATGTCGAAAACCTCCGGACTGTACAGCATCTGCACCATGTCCAAACATGCCGCCGAGCAACAGGGCTATCAGGATGCCCTGCTGCTGGACTGGCAGGACCGCGTCGCCGAAGCGACCGGCGCCAATATTTTCTTTACCAGGGACGGCGTGCTGCACACACCGATCGCCGACTGCTTCCTTGACGGCATCACCCGCCGGACCGTTATCGATCTGGCCCGCAGACGCGGCTTCGAGGTGGTGGAACGGCGCATCCTTCCTGACGAGATGGCCGATTTCGAGGAATGTTTCCTGACCGGTTCTGCCGCCGAAGTGACGCCGGTGCGTGAAATCGGCCCCTATAATTTTGCCCCCGGCGCCATCTGCCGCCAACTGGCCGGCGATTACGAGGCACTCGTCCGGCGCAGAGCCGCCGCGTAATTCCCGCCCGAAGAGCACAAGGGCGCCGGCCCGGACAGCATGGGCATATCGTTTCATCCCCTGCCATAATCATGGCAGGGGATTTTTCATGCACCATCATCCCCGCCGCGCCGTTCCAAGGCCCAGAGCTGGTCCGTGAGCTTCCTTTGCTTTTCGTCATATCGCACCCTCTGTATGCTTCGGGACAGACCTTGGCTTGTTGTCCAATTTTCCGGGACCGCTTCAATCTGTGCACCATCGATCAGCATCCTGCATGAAAGGCCATAAAACCGGACGTAATTAAGGTCTGTATAACCGTATCTTAATATTTAACTATATGTTATTATTGCAATTATGACCGATAAGAAAGCGGACAAAAAACCGGCCATTTCTGCGGCCGACAGGGGCGAGTCAGTAGGCCTGATGGAGCCGATGCTGGTAAGCGAAAGCTCACGGCATCGGACAGCGCTTACTGATCTGGCGATTGAGCTGGCATCCCGATCGGCGGGATTCCGCCGGAGCCTGCCGGACGGCGTGCTCAAGGCGCTGGCTGATCTGGTCCGGGCCATGAACTGCTATTACAGCAATCTGATCGAGGGGCACGATACCCACCCGGTGGATATCGAACGTGCCCTCAAGAACGACTACAGCGCCGAACCGGAAAAGCGCAACCTGCAGCTTGAGGCAAAGGCCCATATCACGGTTCAGAAATGGATTGATGAAGGCGGCTTGAAGGGCAAGACCACGAGCACCAGCGGTATCTGCGAAATTCACCGCCGCTTCGGGGAGCTTCTGCCGGAAGACTTGCTCTGGGTGGAAGAGCCGGATACAGGCGAGCGTATCAAGATGATACCGGGCGAATTGCGCCACCGGGATGTACAGGTAGGGCGGCATATCCCGGTCAGCCCCGGTGCCTTGCCCCGGTTCCTGACACGCTTCGAACAGGTATACGGCACACTCGGCAAAACAGACGCGATCCTGGCCGCCGCGACGGCACATCACCGCCTGTTATGGATTCACCCGTTTCTGGACGGCAACGGGCGGGTTGCCCGGCTCATGTCCTATACGATCTTGCTCGAAACGCTCGATACGGGGGGCGTGTGGTCGATAGCGCGGGGGCTGGCACGGAACGAGAGTACGTATAAGCGCCTACTTGTGGCGTGCGACGCGAAGCGCCGAAATGACCTCGACGGCCGCGGGCATCTGAGCGAAGAGGCGCTTGCAGAGTTTACACGCTTCTTCCTGAGCACCTGCATCGATCAGGTGACATTCATGGAAGGTCTGGTGCAACCCGAGCGACTGCGCGACCGTATCCTCATCTGGACAGAGGAGGAAATTCGTGCAAATGCCCTTCCCCCGAAATCCGGTGCGGTCCTTGAAGCGATCCTGTACCGCGGCGAACTACCGCGCGGCGAAGTCGCGACGCTGCTCAACGCGAGCGACCGTCATGCAAGACGTGTCACAAAAGCACTTCTGGATCACGGCATGATCACATCTGAAAGCACCCGCGCCCCGCTTCGTCTTTCTTTTCCGGCGAAGCTTGCCTCTCGGTGGATGCCGGGCCTTTTCCCGGAAAAGACCGGCTGACAGAAACATAGCCCACCGAATGCCCGCATCCGGGCTGCCAAAACCAAGGCAGGCTCCATGTGAACCGTTATGTCATCGTTAGTCAAAAGATCAAGAAACACTTGAAGTGCCCGCACATTACTTTATTTATAGCCTTATTTTATGCATTAACTATTTATTAATAATACTATCTGATTATTCGCTCAGGGATTGGCGGAGCGGCCATCGTGTTCGGGGCAATTTCGCGATGCGCCCCCGCCAATCCTTCCACCCCACCATCGTAGCGCTTCATCTGTCCGCCGCTGCTGCCAGCCGGGCATGCAGGACAACATGGCAAAGCGCTTGAACGCCATCCGACGGCTGTTATAACGGCAGCGGTTCAGACAAAGACTGCCAAGGACACCGCATGAGTGAAACCGATGCACTGACGGCCCTGACCTTCATCGGCGACAATGAGGAAATTTTTTTCCGCTTCGCCGAAGCCGACCTTGGTTCGTTCGATGACAACCGCCTGCTGGAACAGGCCGCCCTTGAACGCGCCGCCCCCCTTCAGGGGCATGTCGTCCTCTCCTATTGCCTGGATGAAGAGCATTCGACCGCGTGGTGGCAGTCCTGGGGTGGCTATGAGATCGAGGATGAAATTTTCGTTTATGCCCTGCTTGGCCTTGAGCCCGGAAGTGCGGCCGCCTTTCCGTCCCTGAACGAGGAAGAGCAGCACAGCCTGATTGAACGCCTGGCCGGGGAACACGGCAACAATCTGTCCACCGCCGATATTCAGAAGGGCTGCCGTCTATGGATCGATTCTCTGGACCGTGAGGCGCGGGACTGCCTGCACGCCGATCTGCGCCTGTGGCTCACCCCGCCCCAGGCATCATAGGCCGCCCCCCGAAGGCCCCGATCAGCGCCAGCGCCCCGCAGCCATTTCATCCTCCTCCCTGGCCTCGACCCAGCGGCGTCCCTCATCCGTTTCCTCGCATTTCCAGAAGGGCGCTCTGGTTTTCAGCCAGTCGATCAGGAAACGGCAGGCATCGAAAGCCGCATCACGATGGGCCGAGGCGCAGATCACCAGAACGATATTGTCACCCGGTTCCAGCCGCCCGTAACGGTGAATGATCAGCACATCATCCAGCGGCCAGCGACGGCGGGCCTCGGCCTCGATCGCCTCAAGCTGGCGTTCGGTCATGCCCGGGTAATGCTCCAGCGTCATCGCCCCGACCACGGCCTCGTCATCGCGGCTGAGAAAATCCCGCACCAGACCGACGAAGGAAACCACCCCGCCGATTCCGGTTTTTCCCTGCACCATCGCCGCCTGCTCGCGCCCCGGATCGAAATCTTCCGCCTGTACCCTGATCATCATCCTCACCATGCGCCGCGATTGCGTTCAGAAAAATCATACCTTGGAAAAGATCGGCCAGGATTCATATTATATCAAGCCCGGAAAATGCTCCGGCAGGCACTGACCATCTTCATCATGACAAACGGAAACCGGCCGGCATGGAATCTCAGGCACGCATGAAAGCCCGTTTCGAGGAGGATCTCGCCCGTGCGGAGAAAAGCCAGTGGCTGCCCCCCCGGGCAATGCGGCCCGAAAAAACCGAAGGCGGCATCCCGTTCCGCATCCACAGCGATTTCCGACCGGCCGGCGACCAGCCGGAGGCCATTGCCGCCCTGAGCGAAGGGCTCGCGGCCGGGGAAGTCAATCAGGTGTTGCTGGGGGTCACCGGCTCGGGCAAGACCTTCACCATGGCCCATGTGATCGAGCGCACCCAGCGCCCCGCCCTGATTCTGGCCCATAACAAGACCCTCGCCGCCCAGCTTTATGGTGAGATGAAGGCCCTGTTTCCGGACAATGCCGTCGAATATTACGTTTCCTATTACGATTATTATCAGCCGGAAGCCTATGTGCCCCGCACCGATACCTATATCGAGAAGGATGCCTCGATCAACGAGCAGATCGACCGCATGCGCCACGCCGCGACCCGGGCGCTTCTGGAACGCGACGATGTGATCATCGTCGGCTCCGTCTCCTGCATCTACGGCATCGGCGCGGTAGAGCTGTATTCGGAAATGACCATGCAGCTTTCCGCCGGTGAGCGGATCGGGCGGGATGACATTCTCCGCCGCCTGGTCGAAATTCAGTACCGGCGCAATGATACCGCCTTCCAGCGTGGCAGCTTCCGGGTGCGTGGGGATGTGATCGAGGTCTTCCCCTCCCATTGCGAGGACCGCGCCTGGCGCATCGACATGTTTGGCGATGAAATCGACCGGATCGCCGAATTCGACCCCCTGACCGGCGAGATGACAGCCACGCTTGACACCATCAAACTGTATGCCAACAGCCATTACGTCACCCCGAAACCGACACTGCGCCAGGCGGTGAAACAGATCAGGGCCGACCTGGAGAAGCGGCTGGAATTCCTGCGTGCCGACGGGCGCCTTCTCGAAGCCCAGCGGCTGGAACAGCGCACCCTGTTCGACATCGAAATGATTGAGGCCACCGGCTTCTGCTCCGGCATCGAAAACTATTCGCGCTACCTGACCGGCCGCCCCCCTGGCGCACCGCCGCCAACATTGTTCGAATATCTGCCCGAAAACGCCATTCTCTTCGTCGATGAAAGCCATGTCTCCGTCCCGCAGATCGGCGGTATGTTCCGTGGCGATTTCCGCCGTAAATGGACCCTGGCCGAATATGGCTTCCGCCTGCCGTCCTGTGTCGACAACCGGCCGCTGAAATTCGACGAATGGGACCGGATGCGCCCGCAGACCATATTTGTTTCAGCCACCCCCGGCGCCTGGGAACTGGAACAAAGCGGCGGAAGCTTCGTCGAACAGGTCATCCGGCCTACCGGCCTGGTCGATCCGGAAACCATCATCCGCCCCGTTGAGCATCAGGTGGACGATCTGATCGCCGAATGCCGGGAAGCCGCGGCCAAAGGACAACGCGTGCTGGTCACGACCCTGACCAAGAAGATGGCCGAGGACCTGACCGACTACATGCATGAGGCAGGACTGCGGGTCCGTTACCTGCATTCGGACATTGACGCCCTGGAGCGCATCGAAATCATCCGCGATCTGCGCCTGGGTGTTTTCGACATTCTGATCGGCATCAACCTGCTGCGCGAGGGGCTGGACATCCCCGAATGTGCCCTCGTCGCCATACTCGATGCCGACAAGGAAGGTTTTCTGCGTTCGGAAACCAGCCTGATTCAGACCATCGGCCGCGCCGCCCGCCATGTGGAAGGGCGCGTCATCCTTTATGCCGACAAGATAACCGGCAGTCTGAAGCGGGCACTGGATGAAACCGCCAGGCGCCGACAGAAACAGCTCGATTACAACCGCCGCCACGGCATCACCCCCGAATCGATCTCAAAGAAAATCGGCGATGTGCTGCAGTCGGTCTATGAAGCCGACCACTTCACCGTCGAAACCGGTGATGGTGAGATTATCGAGCTGATCGGCGACAATCTTGCCACCCATATCGCCGCGCTGGAAAAACGTATGATGAAAGCAGCGGAAAACCTGGAATTCGAGGAAGCCGCCCGCCTGCGTGATGAAATCCGCAGGCTGGAACAGGCCGATCTGACCATCGGGCACGATCCGAAGGCGCGCCCTCAACCATCGAAAGGATCCCCGAAGGGGCGGCGAAAAAAGAGCCGGCGGAAAAACTGAAATTCGTTTGATTGCATACCAGCAACCAAAAGACAAAAATCCTATACAAAAGGATTACAATCACCGGATACGGCAATCCTCTTTATTCCTGACGTATTTCTTTGGATAAGGTACTGCCTTTACGATTTCTTAGAAAGATTCCGGCAGACTACCGGCAATCAAGTCTATTGCTCCGAGGTTACAATGCCGCTTTTTCGAGGAATTTCCGGAAAGCTGATCGTCATGGTCGGCATTTTCACCGTTGCACTGATCGTCGTCGGCGCCATCAGCCTTTCGACCCTGCGCGACAGCATGCTGGAAGACCGCAAAAACAAGACCAGAAATGTGGTGGAAATCGCCCATTCGCTGGTCAACAGCTATTATGAGCGCTTCAAGGCGGGCGAGCTGAGCGAGGAGGAGGCCAAGAAACAGGCCCTCGCCGCCGTCGAGGCCCTGCGCTATGACGGCAAGGAATATTTCTGGATCAACGATCACACACCGGCGGTGCTGATGCACCCGATTGCCAAGAAACTGGTTGGCAAGGATGTCTCCGGCCTCAAGGATAAGAACGGCAAGCTCCTCTTCCCCGCTTTTGTCGGCATCGTCGAAAAGCAGGGTGCCGGTTTTGTCGATTACCTCTGGCCCAAGCCCGGCTTCGACAAACCGGTGCCGAAGCTTTCCTATGTCAAGGGATTCGCGCCCTGGAAGTGGATCATCGGCTCCGGAATCTATCTGGATGATGTCGATGCGATTTTCATGCGCGACGCCACGATCATTGGCGGCATCATTCTTCTGCTGGCCCTGGCGGCAACAGGCATCGCCATTGCCATTGCCCGCGGCATTACCAAGCCTCTGGGGCGGACCACCGCCAATCTGACCCGCCTGGCTGAAGGGGACCGCGATATCGTCATCCGCGATACGGAACGCAAGGATGAGATCGGCGAACTGGCCCGGGCCCTGAAGATCTTCCATGAAAAGACCGGCGAGATGGAACGCCTGGCGGAAGAGAACCGCCGCAAGGAAGAGGAAGCCCTGCGCGCCCGTCAGGAAGCGCAGGAAAAAGAACGGGTCCTGGAAGAAGAGCGCATCGCCAAGCAACGCGCCATCGAGGAGGAAACCCGACAGGCGCGCCATCGCGACATGATGTCGCTGGCTCAGAGCTTCGAGAAGAATGTTCTGAGCGTCGTCTCCGATGTCGATCATTCGGCCGAGGAAATGCAGGCGACCGCCCATGACATGAGCAACACATCACGCCAGGCCGCCGATCAGGCTACGGAGGCGGGCGAAGCCATGTCGGACGCCCGGCACAATGCCCAGACCGTCGCTGCCTCGGCCGAGGAGCTGGCATCCTCCATTGCTGAAATCAGCGCCCAGGTCGGCCGCTCGGCCGCCGTGGCCCAGGCGGCGGCTGCCAAGGCCCAGGAAACCAATCATACGGTCACCGGCCTGTCGGATGCCGCCAACAAGATCGGCGAGGTGGTGCAGCTGATCTCCGACATCGCCAGCCAGACCAACCTGCTGGCCCTGAACGCCACCATCGAGGCGGCGCGTGCCGGTGAGGCCGGCAAGGGCTTTGCCGTTGTCGCCAGTGAGGTTAAGAATCTCGCCACCCAGACCGCCAAAGCAACGGAAGACATCACCGCCCAGATCTCGGCCATGCAGGGGGCAACCGGCAATGTGGTCACAGCCATTCATGAAATCGACCAGATCATCGGTGAAGTCAACGAGATCACCACGTCGATTTCCAGCGCCGTGGAGGAACAGAGTGCCGCAACCAACGAAATCACCCGCAATGTCCAGCAGGTGGCGACAGGCATGAGCGCGGCCTCCTCAACCATGGAAAGCCTGCAGGATGCCAGCCGCTCCAGCGGTCAGTCGGCCGCCCAGGTCGAAGAAGCCGCCAGCCGGCTGAAAAGTCAGGCCGGCCAGCTCAAACAGGCCGTCGAAGGCTTTCTCGCCCAGATCAAGGCCGCCTGAACGGCCAGACAGACTTTCAGGTGAAGGGCGTCGGCCATATGCCGGCGCCTTTTTTTTATTTCCTCACCTGGGTCTCCCCGCCCGGCAATACCCGGCAATAAATGCGGAGCGATCATTCCCGCGTGTGCAAAAATCTGTTTTGATTGTCCGGCTGCCGGGCACAGGGTATTTTTGAGAATGATTACTGTTAACACACTATGATATGCGGAAAGCCATGTTCGCCTGGCGCAGACTGTGCAGCCCTGCAAAAAAACACACCCTCACCCCGCCCCGCACGGCAGAAAACCGCCCGGCGGTTCCCCCGCCATCCGGGACAGCGTCCTCCGGGCGGAACAAAACCCGGCTTTCAGACAATCCGGCACCGGCAAAACAAAGCGCCCGGCCCTCCGGCGATCCCGTAACCACCCCCGAAAACAGGGATTCTTCCAGCTCCTGATCCCTCATTCCCGGCATACAGAAAACAGACATGGAAAAGGGCGCCTGCAACGAGGCGCCCTGTTCCGTTTCAGATCGGATACAGATCAGGATTTGCGGCGGCGGGAAAGCCCGCCAAGCCCCAGCAGGCCGGCCCCGAACAACAATGCGGAAAGCGGTTCCGGTACATTCTGCGGGCCACTGCTACCGGTATCAGAGGCAAAATTATCCATGAAGGTATAGCCATAGCCACCCAGGCCGACACCGCTGCCCAAAGCGGCAATCTGCCCTGCCGAATAATCATAGGTATAGACCTGATCGGCGATGCTGTCGAAATTGCTGTCAATTTCAAGGGTTGCCGTCGTGCCGGTCAGCGATGCCGTGATGCGGGCGGAAGTGAAAGTACTGCCCAAGGCAAAGAAATTTCCGCCGCCATTATTGCCGAAATAGAAAGCGGCATAATCAAACGCCGGCCCCCCGTTGGACTGTACCTTGATGAACAGGTTGTTGCTCAGATTGGCATATCCCAGCACAATAGCGCCATATTGCACACCAAAATTGGGGTTGATAAAGACATCAACGCTGGCCTCAGTCGCGGAAGCCGAACCGTTATACGTCATCAGCGATAAGTTTCTGCCGCTTGCCCGGTTACCGTCAATGCCGAAATCCCCGGCCTGTTCCGTCCAGTTCGGCCCCATATTGGTACCGTCGGCACGGTTGAAGTCATCCAACACCACTGTCGCGCTGGCGCCGAAGGAAACAAAACCGGCAGCCACGCCACCGAGAAGAGCCATAAATATCTTGCGCATCAAACATCTCCATTCAAATCCTGCAACACCCCAAAAGCAACAAACATGCCAGAAAACAAATTTCTTTTTTTTCATATGGTTATAAGTTTCACATGATGAACGAGCGCAAAAAACGTAAAATATTCCGACACATCCTCCTGCCCTCACCCCCGGAAAGCCACCATGTTTCAGATGCGTGATCTGCTGCTCATCCTTCTTGCCGTTTTCCTCTGGGGGCTGAACTTCATCATCATCAAGATCGGGCTGCAGCAATTCCCGCCGTTGTTATTCTCCGCCCTGCGGTTTCTGTCCGCCGCCTTCCCCTGGGTGTTCTTCATCCCGCGCGGCAACATCCGCTGGCGCGATATTCTCGGCGTCGGGCTGTTCATCGGGCTCATCCAGTTCACGCTGCTGTTTCTGGGCATATATTTCGGCATGCCGGCAGGGCTTTCCAGCCTGGTCATGCAAAGCCAGATCATTTTCACCCTGTTCCTCGGCGTCGTGCTGCTGCATGAACGCCCCGGCCCGGCATCCCTGGCAGGATCGGCGGTGGCGGTGGCCGGCATGGCCGTTATCGCCATGAGCATGGAGGAAAGTACCACCACCCTGGGCTTTCTGCTGCTTCTGGCCGGGGCGTTTTCATGGTCGGCGGGCAATATTGTGATCAAACGCGCCGGCGCCGTTGACATGCTGCGCCTGATGATCTGGATGAGCCTGGTTCCCCCGCTGCCGCTGCTTGCCTTCTCCGCCATTTTCGAGACCGGGCAATGGCAGGCCGTCCTGAACATGGGCTGGCGGGGGGCGGCCATTCTGGCCTATGCGGGCATGGCCTCCGTCGTCATCGCCTTCGGCATCTGGGGCCGGATGCTTTACCGTTATCCGGCCACAGCCGTCGCGCCATTTTCCATCCTGGTGCCGGTATTCGGAATTTCCCTGTCCGCCCTGGTTTTGGGCGAGGAGCTGGGCCCGCTGCGCATCGCCGGATCCCTGCTTGCCATAGCCGGGCTGGCCGTAACCGTTTTCGGCGGACGCCTGCGGCGCCTGCTGCTGCGCCGGGGCTGAGGTATCCCGCCAGACGCTTCAGCTTTCCAGTGCCCGGCGGCGTTCCTCATATTCCTCGCGGTCGATTTCGCCACGGGCAAAACGCTCACGCAGGATCCGCAATGCCGCATCATCGCTCCGCCCATCGTTTCGCTCCGGTTGTCCTGATGAGCCGTCCGTACTGCCGAAGATCCAGCGCAGCACCATCGCCACGGCAGCCACAATGACCACCAATACAACAATCATGAAAATCGGGCCGAAAATCATGCCCCAGCCACCGCCCCACATATGCCCCATGCCATAACCGTCATAATTGCCCGGTGTGGCATGTGCCATGGCCATCCCTGCCAGAGTTGCAAGGGAGAATCCGCCCGCAATGGCCGCCGTTTTCCGCAAAACTGCCTTCATCATGCCCATGTTTTTCTGTCCTCCTGCTGTCATTTCATACAACCGGCTTGCCGGTATCTCGTGACCACCCTAAACTCTCCAGCAGCTATAGGATCAACGGAAAAATCATGACCGCCAGCAGATACATGATCGGACAGCTTGCCAAAGCCACAGGCTGCAAGGTGCCGACCATCCGCTATTATGAACAGATAGGCCTGCTGCCCGAACCAGCACGCAATGAAGGCAATCAGCGCATCTATTCCGATCAGCACCTCAAGCGTCTGTCCTTCATCCGCCATGCCCGCGAGCTGGGCTTTTCACAGGAAGCGATCCGCGAGCTTCTGCAACTGACGGCCGATCCGGATGCAACCTGCGATACCGCCGATGACATCGCGCGCACCCATCTGGAGGATGTGAAACACCGCATCCGCCGCCTGCAATCGCTGCAGGCAGAGCTCGAACGCATGATTGCCTGCTGCGGGGGGCGCCGCGTGCGCGATTGCCGCATCATCGAAACCCTGGCCGATTACAGCCATGGCCACTGCCTGAACCCGGATCATTCGGGCGAGACGGCATGAAAAGCCTGATTGTCTTCCTTGGCATGGTTCTGGCGTTTCCGCCCCTTGCCGGGGCGGCGGAACGCATCCGCGATCCCGAAAACGGCTGCGCCACCTCCAATCCCTATCCGCGCCCGGATGAAAGCATTCAGTGGTCGGGCAAATGCCTGAATGGCCTGCTCCATGGCAAGGGCGTACTGATCTGGATGCGCAATGGCGTTGCCATCGAACGCGATGAAGGCGTTTTCCGCAATGGCGAGCTGGAAGGCCCGGCGCGCATCCTTTTTGCCGACGGCAGCACCATATGGGGCAATTACCGTCAGGGAGTACGCGATGGCGAGTTCCTGATCCAGCGTCCGGACGGCGCCTATATCCGTGCCATTTATGACCGCGGCACCCTTCTGCGCGAGGAAAGCCTGACGCGTGAGCAGGTGCGCGATCTGCGCAACCGTCGCGCCAGAGGACAAAAACTGCAGAAAGTCGAGACTACGAAAAAGCCCGCCAGCCCCCAACCATCCCCCGCACCGGTCATAACCGCGCGGGAAAGGGTTTCACCGCCGCCGCTTTCCGTTACCGCACCGAAAGCAACGAAACCTCCAACCATCGCCGAAAAGGCACCGGCGGCCAGAACAACGCCATCCCCGCCCCCCCAGCCATCTTCCTTGCGCTCCGCATCGGCACGAGCGGTAACGCCGTTCGCCCCCGGGGCGACGGCGCCGGAGATACCCGGCGCCATCCCCGCGGGAGGAACGCTCCGCCCCATGAGGCCCCTGATGCAGGCACGATCCCTGCCCCCAATGGCAGCAGCACCCGGACCAGTTATCATCACCCTGAAACCGCCTGCGGCACCAGCCGCCGATGACAATGGGCTGATCCCCTATCCTTACGGCGACAATGCATTGATGACGCGCCCGCCGGTTCTGCGCGCCCCGGCCGACACAGAGAAAATCGTCCTTCGCCCGCCATCGGCTGTCACCACACCTGCTGCGGCCCCGTCCTCTGAAGCCCCGCCCCCTCAAACCCCAACCGCAGGAAAGCGCTATACCATCGATTTCCGCAACACCCCGGCCACCGATGCCGTACGCCTGATGCTGGGCGGCATGCTGAAGGTGCCCTATCGCTTCGAGGGAGATCTGCAGGGCACGCTCTCGACACCAGGCCCGCAGATTGTCGGGGCAGGCGAAATTCCCGGCTATCTGGCGGCGCTGATCGCACCGCTCGGCGGACAGTTGCTGCGTGAACGGAACGGCTATATCATCCGTGGCAATATCCCGGCAGGTGGCGACACCGGCATGAAGAACGGCGCGGCCCAAAATGCCCAAAGCGCCCTTCTGGCAGCCTATCGCCTGGAAAATGCCGGCAATGACGAGGCAGCCATCGCAGCCTACCGGCGCGTCAGCAGCCAGTGGCCCGCCAGCACCGCCGCCACACAGGCGCGCCAACGCCTCGATGCCCTCAAGGCAAGAAGGAACATGCCGGCCACGGGCGCGCCATCACGCCGGGCACCGCCCTCCCCTGCCGCTGCTGCGCTGCTCGGCAAACGGGTATGCAGCGCCCAGGGCCTTTACGGCGCCAAGGCACGCTGGTGCGGCACGGTGCTGCAGGTTGCGGACGGCCATTACAAGGTGGAAGTGGACAACGTCTCCCCCGGCAATCTGCTGGCCCTCGGTTTCGAGGCCGATACCTGCACCGGGGGTGTCTTCCTCAGCCGCTTCGGCGCGCCGGTTACCATCTGGGTGCCCCGCGCCTGCCTGAGCGGGGTATAAACCCTTGCTCAATAAGGGTTGGATCACAACTCTGTATGGATTAGTATCCGCTTTGTTGGGGGACAAGCTCGGGCGAGGAAAATGATCAGAAACAGCTATACGGCCATGCTTTTCCTGGCCGCCGCGACGATAGGCGCATCCCAGCTCTGGACGGCGGAACAGGCAATTGCCGGTAGTGTCGCCGCCGACAGCCAGGATGCACGCAACACCTATCTGTCTTCGCTGGATGCAACCATCAACCGCTTCAACGCGCGCGCCGGCGAACATCTGGACCGTGCCCGCGGCAATGACGGAACCGGCATTCAGCTCTGGTTCAATCCGATGGAAAACCGTCAGGAAATTCTCGGCATCGGTAATTACAATGCCACGGATGCCGAATGGGCCCGGGCCAATCTGCGCCTTTATGACATCATCGAGAAACTGGGCGGGGTTCAGGTCGGCTACAAGCAGGAATTCCGCCGTCTCGGCAACCGCTACTATGTCGGCCTCGACGGGGTCGGCGGGGCATGGTTCACCTCCCCGGCGGAAGCGCAGGGTTATCTTGTCAAGCTGATCGCCTCCAAAAGCGCCGAACTGGCCCCGGCGGTCAAATCCGCTCTGGCCGCGCTGACATCCAACGATATCACCGATGTGCTGAACGCCGCGCGCAATGCCATGCTCAGCAACCGCGCCTTTCTTTCGCGCGGCGAACGCATCACCCTGACCCTGACCGGCAGCGGTTTTACCGATGCGGCGGGCACCCCGCATGTCGAGGCTCCGGAAGGTATCCGTGTGGATGATGTCGCGTATGTATCTTCCGGGAAGTTGTCGGTCACCCTCGCCATCACTCAGGAAGCGCCCCTGGGCAACAACAGGCTTTACGTGTTCGAGCGCGGCCAGGCCTTTCGGTACAAGGATGATTTTCCCATATACGTCACCTCCGGCAGCGGAACGCCGCCCGCCGCCGCCGATGAGGCCGGATCCACCACCGCCACTGCCCTGCCGGCAGCGCTGAACAATACCGTCAACGGCCGCATCGGCGATGCGGAAGATGAAGATATTTACAGCATCACCCTTGCCAGCGGCGGCACGCTGAATATCACCACTGACAGCGACACCGATATCGACGCCACGCTGGAGGATGCCACGGGCAACGCGATTGCCCGGGATGAGGATTCCGGCAACTGGTACAATCCGTCTCTCAGCGTTGCGCTGGCCCCCGGCACCTATTACCTGCGCCTTCGCCAGTGCTGCGGCGGCACCGGTGCCTACAGCATCACCACAAACCTGCAATAAAGAAGAGGGTCTGCCGATCGTAATAGCCGAAGCCAGTTCGAAATAACTGGATAACGGCACGGCACCCTTCCAGGGAAAGCCCGCCTTCTGCGAATGACCTGAGCCCCAAGTTTCCTCCACTTGGTGGAGAGTCCTTAGGTTTGAATTGATGGCTCTACGCGGC
>CAYXDL010000004.1:2064-19293 GCA_964463775.1 uncultured Hyphomicrobiales bacterium | reverse complement strand
GGATGCGCAAGGACGGCTTCAATGTCGGTGGGGAGCAATCGGGCCATATCGTTCTGTCCGATTTCGCCACCACCGGCGACGGGCTGATCGCGGCGCTGCAGGTTCTGGCGGTGGTGGCCGATTCCACCCGTCCGGCCAGCCAGTCCTGCCGCCTGTTCACGCCCTTGCCGCAGGTACTGGAAAGCATCCACAGTGAGGGCGGCGCCCGGACACTGGAAAAGGCGGCGGTGAAAAAGGCGATCGCCGCGGCGGAAAAGGAACTGGGCGAAAAGGGGCATCTGGTGATCCGGCCCTCGGGTACGGAGCCAGTGATCCGCGTCATGGCCCAGGGAGAGAACGAGGACCTGATCCTCGATGCGGTACGCCGGATCGTCGAAGCCATTCGCGCTGCCGAGGAAAAATAGCGGCTCGCCGGCGAAGAGCGGATGAAGGGGGAAGATATGACCGGACGGGTGCTGATCATTGCCGGTTCCGACAGTGGCGGCGGTGCGGGCATTCAGGCGGATATCAAGGCGGTGACGGCGCTGGGGGCTTACGCGGCGACCGCGATCACGGCGCTGACGGCGCAGGATACGCTTGGCGTGCATGGCATTCATGAGGTGGAGCCCGATTTTGTCCGCCGGCAGATCCGTGTGGTCCTTGGCGATATCGGTGCCGACTGTATCAAGACCGGTATGCTGCACCGGCGCGAGATCGTCGATGCGGTTGCCGATGAGCTGGAGGCCAGCGCTCCCGGTATTCCGTTGGTGGTCGATCCGGTGATGGTTGCCAAGGGCGGGGCGCGGTTGCTTGATGAGGATACGGGCGCCCGCTTCATCGATCGTATCGTGCGCCGTGCCCATGTGCTGACCCCCAACCTGCCGGAAGCGGAGGCGCTGACGGGCCGGAGCATTGCCGGCGTTGCGGATATGGAGGCCGCCGGGCGGCAATTGCTGGATATGGGCTGTGGCGCGGTATTGATGAAGGGCGGGCATCTGCCGGGCGATGAACTGACCGATTTGCTGATCACGCGGGACGAAATCCACCGTTTCACCGGCAGGCGCATTCACAGCCGCCATACCCACGGCACCGGCTGCACGCTGGCCTCGGCCATCGCCGCAGGGCTTGCCGCCGGCATGTCTCTGCCCGATGCCGTCTCCCGGGCCCGGGACTATGTGCAGGCGGCGATTCGCACCGCCCCCGGCCTCGGTCAGGGGCACGGCCCCCTGAATCATGCCCATGGGCTGGTGAGGTAAGGGGGCGGCAAGCGGGTCATTCAGGTAAGAGGCCCAAAATATTATCCGCGGATGCGCCGCCCCTTATGAGACGGTTATTGGCCAGGACCCCGTTCATATCCCGAACGATGCGGGCTGGTTGTCATGGCCCTGCCGCTGCTGGGGCAGCAGGGTGCCTGAGCGCACATCTGAGGTTTCATATCACCGCATCAAGGCCGAGATCCCGGTCCTCAAGCATGGTTTTCAGAATACCGAGGGCGCGACGAAGCGCTGCATCCCGCGCCGGGGCGGCAATGGAGAGGCGCAGCATGTTCATTTTCCGCTCATCCACGGTCCCGCCCGGGGCACGGAAGGCCGACAGCGGCGTTACCAGAACCCCGCGCCTGGCCGCTGCATGGGCAAACGCCGCCGCCGCGCATGAAGGCGGCAGGGGCAGCAGGCAATGCAGCGCTCCTTCCGTGCAGATGACGCCATGTGCCCCCAGTTCATCCCTGGCCATCGCGGCGCGGGATTTCAGCATGGCGCGGCGTTCGGTGATGATCCTTTCAGCGGTGCCCTCGCGCAGCCATCGGGCGGCAATCAGCCCGTCCAGCATCGGCAGGGCCAGGTTCAGCGCCCGCAGACGTTCGCCGATGGCCCGTCCGGAATGCGGGGGAACGGCGATCCATCCGGCGCGCAGACCCGGCGCCAGTACCTTGGATATGCTGGTAATATGGATGCAGCGTTCCTCCGCCAGCGTTGCCAGCGACGGCGGGCGCTGTTCGGGCAGATAGCCATAGACATCATCCTCAATGATCGTGAGATCATAGTGACGGGCGATGGCGATAATCTCCTGGCGCCGATCCAGGCTCATGGTGGCATTCAGCGGATTGGACAGGGTCGGGCTCAGCACCACGATGCCCGCCCGTCCACGCCGGGCCTGATCTTTCAGGGCGTCCGGGCACATGCCTTCCTCATCCGCTGCCACCAGGCGCGGGCGCAGGTGCAGGGCCGTCAGCATGTCATACAGGCCGAAATAACCCACCGGCTCGACAAAAACCCCGTCTCCCGGCCGGGCCAGCGCCCCCAGGCACAGCGACAGGCCCTGATGGGCGCCGTTGCAGCAGATGATCCTCCCGGGCGCTGTGTCGAGGCCGATGCGCGCCATCCAGGTCTGTCCCGCGGCTTTCAGTACCGGTGCCCCGTCATGGCGCATATAGTCCAGCACATCCGTTCCCGCGGTTTCAGCCAGATGACGCAGTTCCTTGCTCAAGGCGAGGCCCATGCCATGGGTGGGGAAGGCATTTCGTGACAGGTCGATGCCCGAGGATGCCTCGCCGGGATAGAGGCGGGGCGGCAAGGGTGATGAGGGGGGCAGGGGTTCGGCCCCGCTGCCGCCATCGGCGCGCACGAAACTGCCGCGCCCCACCGTGGCCTCCAGCAGACCGCGTTCCTCCAGCAGCTTGTAGGCATGGGCGATGGTGCCGGGCGTCGTCTGCAATTGCCAGGCGAGCGTGCGGTGGGCCGGCAGTTTGCTGCCTGCGGGCAGGGCACCGCTTCGAATACCCTCAGCCAGGGCTTCGGCGATGGCCGCATAACGCGGGCGCATGCTTGGGTTGATCTGCAGATCATCGAAAAATGACACCATGTCAATTAAATAATTGAATACTGAATATCATGTCAATAAAGCTGATGGCGTTGAGTGCGGCTGGCGAAGAATGGCGATGATATCCATGCGGAACGATTACAAGGCCTATCTTCTTGCGGTTGCAGGGGTGGCGATTTTTGCCATGACCCTGCCGGCCACACGGCTGGCGGTGGCCGATCTGCCGCCTTTGACCGTTACCCTGGGGCGCGGTGTGCTGGCCGGTGTGCTGGCGGCGGTTTTTCTGGCGGTGCGCCGCTCTCCCTGGCCCGCCAAGTCTGACCTTGGCGGGCTGCTTGTGGTCTTTCTCTGTCTGGTCCTGGGGTTTCCGCTGTTCTCCTCTCTGGCGATGCGGGGGCTGCCGGCATCCCATGGTGCCGTGGTGCTGGGGATCCTGCCGCTGACGACGGCGGTTGCCGCCACCCTCTTCAAGGGGGAGCGCCTGAACAGGCGTTTCTGGCTGTGGGCCTGTGCCGGGGCGGCACTGGTCATCGGTTTTGTACTCTATGATTTCGGGCCGGTTTCCTTTGCCGGGGACGATCTGTTTCTGCTGCTGTCCGTTCTCTGTGCGGGTATCGGCTATGCCTTCAGCGGCGATCTGGCACGGCGCATCGGCGGGCTTGAGACGATTGCCTGGGCGCTGGTGCTGGCCCTGCCGGTGATGGCGGCGGCTTTCGCATGGTCGGCTGATGGGGCGCTGTGGCAGCAGGCTGGGCTTCCGGCATGGGCGGCTTTTGCCTATCTCGGCCTTTTCAGTCAGTTTCTGGGGTTCTGTTTCTGGAACCGGGCGATGGCCCTGGGCGGCATTGCGCGGATCGGGCAGGTGCAGTTGCTGCAGTTGTTCATCACGCTGGGTGGTTCGGCCCTGCTGCTGGGTGAAGCGATCACAGCCGCGACAATTGTTTTTGCCGTGCTGGTCGCATGGACTGTCCTGCAGGGGCGTCGTGCGGCAACGGTATATGGCGCCAAAGAGGAGGGATGAGAGATGTCTGTCAGGATTTTTCAGGTCGATGCTTTCAGTGAGCGGTTGTTCTCGGGCAATCCGGCGGCTGTCTGCCTGCTGGATGACTGGCCGGAGGATGCGTTGCTGCAGAATATCGCTGCGGAAAACAATCTGGCGGAAACCGCTTTCGCCATCGATCGCGGCGACCGTTTTCTGCTGCGCTGGTTCACCCCGGTAAACGAGGTGCCCCTCTGCGGCCATGCGACTCTGGCCACTGCTTTCGTGCTGCGCCGCCTTGGTCATGGCGGTGAACTCCGCTTCGAGACCAGAAGTGGCATTCTTCGTGTCGATGACGGGGAGCAGGGGCGGCTGTGCCTCGATTTCCCGGCCTTCAGCCTGCATGAAAGCCCGCCGGATATGGCGGCGGTGACGTCGGCCCTGGGGCAGGAGCCCCGGGAGGTCCATGCCTGTGACGGGGCACTGATGGCGGTATTCAGGGATGCGCGGGAAGTGGAGGCACTGAACCCTGACATGGCGGCCGTGGCCACGCTGGATCCTTTCGGCGTCATTGTCACCGCACCGGGACGCGATGGCTATGACTGCATCAGCCGTTTCTTCGCCCCGAATGAAGGCATTCCGGAGGATCCGGTCACCGGCTTTGCCCATTGCGTGCTGCTGCCCTATTGGGCGGAACGGCTGGGGCGTAACCGGCTGCGGGCGTGGCAGGCTTCCCGCCGCGGGGGCGAAATTCTCGGCGAGGTCGGCGATGGCCGGGTTCGCCTGCAGGGTCATGCCGTTCTCTATATGGAGGGTTTGATTCGCCTGTCATGAGGCTGACATGACCGGAGCCGGCTGATTTTCTGTAACATCCGGACAAGGGCGCCCCTTGCCATCCGCCCCTGTAACGGCTGTTACGGGATTTCCCGATAAAATCATATTGCAGTGCAATGTCGCCTTGACAGCGGGGGTGCGGTATCTAATTTCGGCGGCGGGTCACACCCCCCCAACGGGGTGCAACGTTCTGAGAGGGAACGCATATATGACGACGAAACCGTCGCGGCGCCCGCGCGCGCCCTTCTTTTCGTCCGGTCCGTGCAAGAAACGGCCCGGATGGAAGCCTGAAGTGCTGAACGATGCCTGCCTTGGCCGTTCGCACCGCTCCACCCCCGGCAAAGCCAAGTTACAGGAAGTGATCGACCGCACGCGGCACATCCTCGCCATACCTGAGGATTACCGCATCGGCATCGTGCCGGCCTCCGATACCGGAGCGGTTGAAATGGCCTTGTGGTCGCTGCTTGGCGCCCGTGGCGTCGACATGCTGGCCTGGGAAAGCTTTGGCGCCGGCTGGGTAGCCGATGTAACCAAACAGCTTGGCCTTGACGATGTCCGTACTTTCAATGCCCCTTACGGCGAACTGCCGGATCTGACGGCGGTGGACTGGCGGCGCGATGTCGTCTTCACCTGGAACGGGACGACTTCGGGCGTTTGCGTGCCTGACGGCAACTGGATCGCCGCCGATCGCGAGGGGCTGAGCATTTGCGATGCCACCTCCGCCGCTTTTGCCATGGATCTGCCCTGGGACAGGCTGGATGTCACCACCTGGTCCTGGCAGAAGGTGCTGGGCGGTGAGGCTGCCCATGGCATGATTGTCTTATCCCCCCGCGCCGTTGAACGGCTGGAGAGCTATACCCCCCCCTGGCCGCTGCCGAAGATCTTCCGCCTGACCAAGGGCGGCAAGCTGATCGAGGGCATTTTCAAGGGCGCCACCATCAATACGCCGTCGATGCTGGCGGTCGAGGATGCGCTGGATGCCATGGCCTGGATTGAACAGATCGGTGGCCTGCCGGCGGCGATCGAACGCAGCCGCGCCAATCTCGCCGTGATCGAGCAATGGGTTGAAAAGACCCCCTGGGTCGATTTCCTTGCCCGGCGCGCGGAGATCCGTTCCTCCACCTCCGTTTGTCTGAGGATCGCCGATGCCGATATCGCCGCCGCCGATGAAGCGGTGCAGGCGAAGGCGGCCAAGATGCTGGCCTCCCTGCTGGAGGAGGAAGGCGCTGCCTATGACATCGGTGCCTATCGCGATGCCCCGCCCGGCCTGCGCATCTGGTGCGGTGCCACGATCGAGCGCGATGACGTGCAGGCGTTGCTGCCCTGGCTCGATTGGGCCTTCAGTGAAGTGAAGCAGCGGGTTCTGGAGGGTTGAAAATGGTAAAGGTTCTTATTTCCGACAAGATGAGCCCGCTGGCGGCGCGCATCTTCCGTGAACGTGGCATCGACGTGGATGAAATCACCGGCCTGTCCAAAGACGAGCTTGCCGAAATCATCGGCAAGTATGATGGCCTGGCCATCCGTTCGGCAACGAAGGTGACCCCGAAAATCCTTGACCGGGCCGATAATCTGAAGGTGATCGGCCGCGCCGGTATCGGTGTCGACAATATCGATATTCCCGCCGCCACCGCCAAGGGTGTGTGTGTGATGAACACCCCTTTCGGCAATTCGATCACCACGGCGGAACATGCCATCGCCATGATGATGGCGATCGCCCGTCAGATCCCGCAGGCGGATCGTTCCACCCAGGCCGGAAAGTGGGAAAAATCCCGCTTCATGGGGGTGGAGCTGTTCGGCAAGACCCTGGGCATCATCGGCTGCGGCAATATCGGCTCCATCGTCGCCGACCGCGCTTTGGGCCTGAAGATGAAGGTGGTTGCCTATGATCCCTATCTGTCGGCGGAACGGGCCGTTGATCTGGGGGTTGAAAAGGTGGAGCTGGACGAGCTGTTCGCCCGGGCGGACTTCATCTCCCTGCATACCCCGCTGACCGACAGCACGCGGGGCATCATCAATGCCGAAAACCTGGCCAAAACGCGCGAGGGCGTGCGCATCGTCAACTGCGCCCGCGGCGGTCTGGTGGTGGAAGAGGATCTGAAGGCGGCGCTGGAGGCCGGCCATGTCGCCGGTGCGGCGCTGGATGTGTTCTCCAGCGAGCCGGCGCATGAAAACATCCTCTTCGGCATGGAGAACGTCATCACCACACCGCATCTGGGTGCCAGCACCCGCGAGGCGCAGGAGAACGTCGCCGTGCAGGTGGCCGAGCAAATGGCGGATTTCCTGCTGCTGGGGGCTGTCAGCAATGCGCTCAACATGGCCTCGATCAGTGCCGAGGAGGCACCGAAACTGAAGCCCTATGTGAAACTGGCCGAGCAGATCGGCAGCTTTGCCGGCCAGATCACCGAAACCGGGCTGAAGAAGGTGGTGATCGAATATGAGGGTCATGTGACGGAGCTGAACACCAAGCCCCTGAGCGCGGTCATTCTGGAAGGGCTGCTGCGCCCGCTGATGGACTCGGTCAACATGGTCAATGCCCCGGTTGTGGCCCGTGAGCGCGATATCGAGGTTTCCGAGGTCAAGACCGAACGTCCCGGCGATTATCCGACCCTGATCCGCCTGACGGTAACCACCGAACGGCGCACCCGCGACGTGGCCGGAACCCTGTTCGCCGATCAGCGCCCGCGTCTGGTGCAGATCGAGGGGATTTCAGTCGAAGCCGATGTCGGGCCGCATATGCTCTATGTCGTCAATGAGGACAAGCCCGGCTTCATTGGCGCCCTGGGTTCGGCGCTGGGCGATGCGGGGGTGAATATCGCCACCTTCCATCTCGGCCGTGCCGCCGAGGGGGGCGAGGCCATCGCCCTGATCGAGGTCGATGGTGCCATCCCCGATGACGTGCTGGAAAAGGTGCGCAATTTGCCGCATGTCCGCCGCGTTCAGGCGCTGAGCTTCTGAACCATCGCCGGAAAAGCGAAAAACCCTCGTGGCCGCGGTTGGCCTCGGGGGTTTTTTGTGCTTTAAACGGGCCGAAATGAAAAAAGCGAATGACAAAGCGCTGTTGCCGGCGGGCCTGCATGACGGCCTGCCGCCGGAGGCCCGGCACGAAGCCCGTGCGATCAATGCGTTGATCGGCTGCTTCGCCGCCAGCGGCTATGAGCGTATCAAACCGCCGCTGGTGGAGTTCGAGGAATCGCTGCTCAGCGGTCCCGGCGCGGCGCTGGCCGGGCAGACCTTCCGCCTGATGGATCCGGTTTCCCAGCGCATGATGGGTGTGCGTGCCGATATGACGCCACAGGTGGCCCGCATTGTTTCCACGCGCCTGGCCCATGAACCGCGCCCGCTGCGCCTGTGTTATGCGGGGCAGGTGCTGCGCGTTTCCGGCAGTCAGCTCCGCCCTGAGCGCCAGTTCGCCCAGGCCGGTGTCGAATTGGTGGGCAGCGATACGCTGAGCGCCGATCTTGAGGTGGTGCTGCTTGCGGTCGAAGCCCTGAGTGCCCTGGGCGTGTCCGGCCTGTCGGTCGATCTGACCCTGCCTGCCCTGGTTCCGGCAATCTGCCGTGAATACGGGCTGGACAAGGACATGGCACAGGCGGCGCGCAACGCGCTGGATGCCAAGGACGCGGCGGCATTGGCGGCGGTGGCCGGGGCGGCGGAAACGCCCTTGCCGGATTTTCTGGCGGCAGCCGGAGAAGCCCGGCGCGGCATCGAGCGCCTTCGTGCCCTGCCATTGGGGGCGGAGGCAAAGGCGATGATCGCTGATCTTGCCGCTCTGATCGACGGCATTCTCGATGTCTATCCCGATCAGCAGGTGACCATCGATCCGGGCGAATATCACGGTTTCGAATATCAGAGCGGCATTTCCTTCACCCTGTTCGCCCGCGGTGTACGCGGCGAGCTGGGGCGGGGCGGACGTTATGTCACCGGCGCGGGAAAGCCGGAGCCGGCCTGCGGCTTTACCCTGTACATGGATACGATTCTGCGTGCCCTGCCGCGCCATGAACGCGGCATCCGCCTTTACGTTCCCCATGGCGTGCCGCCGCGCCGCTGCCTGGAATTGCGGCGCAAGGGGTGGCGGACGCTGGCGGGGCTGGAACCGGAAAATGATCCGAAGGCCGCGGCGCGCAAACAGGGCTGCCAATACGTTTTTCTGAACAACCGCATTATTTCCACGCGCTGAGGGCCAGACCCGGCGCCTGCCAGTACCGGAGGGTATCGTTATGACCAATGTCGTCGTCGTCGGGACGCAATGGGGAGATGAAGGCAAGGGCAAGATCGTCGACTGGTTGTCGGAAAGGGCCGATGTTGTCGTCCGTTTTCAGGGCGGACACAATGCCGGGCATACCCTGGTGATCGACGGCGAGGTCTACAAGCTCAGTCTGCTGCCTTCCGGCGTGGTGCGTCCGGGCAAGCTCGGCATCATCGGCAATGGCGTCGTCATCGACCCGTGGGCGCTGGATGAGGAAATCGAGCGTCTGCGCGCCCAGGGGGTCGCGGTTGGCCCCGATACGCTGAAAATAGCCGATAACGCGGTGCTGATCCTGCCGTTGCACCGCGATCTCGATGCCCTGCGCGAGGATGCGCGCGCCGGGGCCAAGATCGGCACGACACGCCGGGGCATCGGCCCCGCCTATGAGGACAAGGTCGGCCGCCGGGCGATCCGCGTCTGCGATCTGGCCGATGAGGAAACCCTTAAACTGCGTATCGAGGCGCTGCTGGGTCATCACAATGCCCTGCGCGCCGGTCTGGGTGCTGAAAGGATCGATGCGGACAGGCTGCTGGCGGAACTGAAGGCGATCGCGCCGAAGATCCTGCCCTTTGCCGATGTGGTCTGGCAGCGGCTGGACTGTTACCGCCGCCGCGGCCGGCGGGTATTGTTCGAGGGCGCGCAGGGGGCGATGCTCGATATCGATTACGGCACCTATCCCTTCGTGACCTCTTCCAACACCATCGCCGGACAGGCGGCAACCGGCTCCGGCATGGGGCCGCAGGCAATCGGCTATGTGCTCGGCATCACCAAGGCCTATACCACGCGGGTCGGTTCCGGCCCGTTTCCGACCGAATTGCATGATGAAACCGGCCGCGGCCTTGGCGAGCGCGGGCATGAATTCGGCACGGTCACGGGGCGCGCCCGGCGTTGCGGCTGGTTCGATGCCGTGCTGGTGCGCCAGGCGATGAAGACAAACGGCGTCGACGGCATTGCCCTGACCAAGCTTGATGTGCTCGACGGCATGAAGGAGCTGAAGGTCTGCATCGGCTACATGCTGGACGGAAAGCGGATCGATCATTTCCCCTCGAACATGCGTGAACAGGCCCGTGTCGAACCGGTCTATGAAACCATGGAGGGCTGGTCGCAAAGCACGGCCGGGGCGCGAAGCTGGGCGGATCTTCCCGCCACGGCGATCAAATATATCCGTCGGATCGAGGAACTGATCGAGGCACCCGTGGCCATGGTGTCGACTTCGCCGGAACGTGAGGACACGATCCTCGTTCACGATCCCTTCGCCGACTGATTCGGCCATGAGCAAAAATTTCGATCTGATCGTCCGCGGCGGCACGCTGGTCACCCAGCGGGGGCGGGACCGGGCCGATATCGGGGTGCGGGGCGGGCGCATCGCTGAAATCGGCGATCTCGGCCGCGCGGCGGCAGAGGAGGTGTATGACGCCACGGGGCTGCATGTGCTGCCGGGTGTCATCGACAGCCAGGTGCATTTCCGTGAACCGGGTCTGGAACACAAGGAGGATCTGGCCACCGGCACGGCGGCGGCGGCGCTGGGCGGGGTGACGGCGGTTTTCGAAATGCCGAATACCAGCCCCGCGACCGATACGGCTGAACGGCTGAGTGAAAAGCTGCGTCTGGCCAAGGGGCGCGCCTATGTCGATCACGCCTTCTTCATCGGCGCCACCGCCGATAATGTCGAGCGGCTGGGAGAGCTGGAAAATCTGCCGGGCTGCGTGGGGGTCAAGCTGTTCATGGGGTCCTCGACCGGCAATCTGCTGGTCGCCGATGATGAGACCATCGCCCGGGTGCTGGCAAACGGGCGCAGGCGCATGGCCGTGCATTGCGAGGATGAACAGCGCCTGATTGAACGTCGCGGTCTGGCCCGGGATGATGCCGCCAGCCATCCGCTGTGGCGCGATGCCGAAACCGCTTATCGCGCCACGGAACGGCTGCTGCGCCTGGCGCGCCGCGCCGGGCGACGGGTGCATGTGCTGCATGTGACCACGGCGGCGGAAATGGCCCTGCTGCAGGAATACCGCGATATTGCGACGGTTGAGGTAACGCCCCAGCATCTGACGCTGGAAGCCCCCGATTGTTATGAGCGGCTCGGTTCCTTCGCCCAGATGAACCCGCCGATCCGCGATGGCGAGCATCGTATGGCCCTGTGGCGGGCGCTTGCGGGCGGGCTGGTCGATGTCATCGGCTCCGATCATGCCCCCCATGGCCGGGATGAAAAGGCGAGACCCTATCCGCAAAGCCCTTCCGGCATGCCCGGTGTGCAGACCCTGGTGCCCGTCATGCTTGATCATGTGGCGGCGGGGCGGCTTTCGCTCGAACATTTTGTCGATCTGACCAGTGCCGGGGTGGCGCGCATTTACGGCCTGGCGGGGAAGGGGCGGCTGGCGCTGGGCTATGATGCGGATTTCACCATCGTCGATCTGAAGGCGCGGCGTGAAATCACCGATGACTGGATTGCCAGCAAATGCGGCTGGACGCCCTTTGCCGGGATGACGGTCACCGGCTGGCCGGTGGCGACCGTGGTGCGCGGGCATTTCGCCATGCGCGACGGGGCGCTGGCCAATTTGGCGCATGGTCAACCGGTACGCTTTCAGGATACCCTTGGCGCGGCTCGGCAATAATTCCGGTAACAAGGAGGGGTGACATGAGCGATACGTTCAAGGCGATCGTGGCTGAAGAGGCGAAGAAACCGGCGGTACTGAAGGATCTGACCCTGAACGACCTGCCCGAGGGCGACGTGCTGGTTGATGTGCGCTATTCGACGCTGAATTACAAGGATGGCCTGGCGGTGGCGGCGAAAAGCCCGATCTGCAAATCCTATCCCATGGTCTGCGGCATCGATCTGGCCGGGGTGGTGGCCGAAAGCGACAATCCCGATTTCCCCGCCGGCACGGAGGTTATCGTCAACGGTTTCGGCCTCAGTGAAAAATACTGGGGCGGCTACAGCCAGCGCCAGCGGCTGAAATCCGAATGGCTGCTGAAAAAACCCGAAGGTTTCACCCTGAAGGAAACCATGGCCATCGGTACTGCCGGTTATACGGCGATGCTGTGTGTGATGGCTCTGGAACGCCACGATGTCACCCCTGACAAGGGCCCGGTTGTGGTGACAGGGGCCGGTGGTGGCGTCGGCTCTGTTGCAACCGCCATTCTGGCCAAGCTGGGCTATGAGGTGATCGCCGTGACGGGGCGGGCGGAAATTCATGATTATCTGAAGGGGCTTGGCGCCGCATCGGTCATGGACCGGGCGGAGCTTGCCGGTGATCCCAAGCCCCTCGGGCGCGAGCGCTGGGCGGGGGCGGTCGACTCGGTCGGCTCGAAAACACTGGCCAATCTGCTTTCGCAAACCCGTTATGGCGGCTGCGTGGCCGCATGCGGTCTGGCGGGCGGCATCGATCTGCCGGTCACGGTCTTCCCCTTCATCCTGCGTGGTGTCACCCTGGCCGGGGTGGATTCGGTCATGGCACCGATTCCCCTGCGCAAGGAGGCATGGGATCGTCTGGCGCAGGATCTGCCGCGCGAAAAACTGCTCGATATCGTCACGGAGGAACCGCTGGAGCGGGTGCCGGAACTGGCAAAAGACATTCTTGCCGGGCAGGTGCGCGGCCGGGTCGTGATCCGGGTGGCCGACTGATACCTTTGCCCCTGTCTTCTGGTGCTTCCGCGGCCCGTAGGGTTATTATCCTGCGGGCCGTAGTCATTATTTGGCTGTGTTAGGACCGGAAAAGAGTTGAGGGTTTCCTCGCCCCTTACTGATAACTTTCGACCAGGGAGCGGGCGACGAGGCCCCAGCCATCGACCATGACGAAGAAGATCAGCTTGAAGGGCAGGGAGATGATGATCGGCGGCAGCATCATCATGCCCATGCTCATCAGCACGCTGGCGACGACCATGTCGATCACCAGAAAGGGCACAAACAGCAGGAAGCCGATTTCGAAGGCCTTTTTCAGTTCGCTGACCATGAAGGCGGGGATCAGTACCCGAAGGGGCATGTCCTCCGGCGCCAGGCCGTTGGTGTCGAGCCTGGCGATATCCGTGAACAGCAGCAGATCCTTTTCACGCACATTGCGCATCATGAAATCGTGCAGCGGCGCCACGGTGCGGGTGAAGGCTGTCTGTTCGTCGATTTCCTCGTTGATCAGGGGTTCTATGCCCTCTTTCCAGGCGGCTTCGAAGGTCGGGGCCATGATGAAGCCGGTCAGAAACAGCGCCAGGCTGATCAGCACCACATTGGGCGGCGTCTGCTGCACCCCCATGGCATTGCGCAACAGCGACAGCACGACGATGATCCGGGTGAAGGAGGTGACCATCATCAGAATGCCCGGGGCGAGGGAAAGCACCGTCAGCAGCAATACCAGCTGCACGATGCGCCCGGTCAGCGTGCCGTCCTGGCCAAGGTCGATATTCAGTTGCTGGGCCATGGCCGGTGTGGCCACAAACATCATGGCCAGTGCCGTCAGAACCGGCATGATGCGCCGGATGGCCGGGAGAGGGAAAATCCGCAGGGTCGTCAACTGTCCTTCTCCTTGCTGCCGTCTGGCGGAAGCGGGGCGGGAGGGGGGGACTCCTCCCTGATGGCGATCGGCCCTTCGATATGTGTTTCGTGCTGGGGGGAGATCAGCAGCAAATGCTCGACATCATCACGGCGGATCAGCACCAGCCGCCGCCGGGCATCGATCGGTCGCACCTCAATGATGCCGAGGCGTCCCTTGCGCCCGCCCCCCTCGGTGATGCGCGGCACCATGCCGAAGCGTTTCGCCAGAACCGCCAGCAGGGCGATCAGACCCAGGACCAGCGCCAAGGCGGCAAGAAACCTGAAATATTCGCTGAATTCCATGGTGATGCGGATGCCTATCGCCTGCTCATGGCGGTGTGCCGCCGGACGGTTGTGGTGCGGCGGTTCATTGCCCGTCCGCCAGTTTCCGGAAGGTTTCGCCGGTGCTGTCAAGCTCGGCAAGCAGCGCATTCAGCGCATCGAGATAGCTTGCCCGTTCCTCTGCCGGGGCCTGCATGATCCGCGCCCCCAGCAGTTTGATACGGTCGCTCAGACCGCTCAGATCCGCCTTGTCCGGGTTGGCATTGGCGCGGCAAAGCAGCGCGGTCAGTTCTTCTATTTCGGTGTCGATGCCTTTCCCGGTCATGGTGTCTTATCCTTTGTCGGGGCATTGTTGCTGTTATCCGGCGCCTGTCGGCTGTTGCTAAGGTAAACATAACTGAGAATCTCGGCAACCGCGGCGAGGGCCTCGACAGGGACGGGGCTGTCAATGTCGAACTTTGCCAGAATTTCCGCCAGATCCGCATCCTGGCGCACCTTGATGCCGCGTTCGAAGGCAATGTTGAGGATCTGTTCCGCGACCGCACCGCGACCGGAGGCCGCGATACGCGGCACCTGATCGTTTTCTCCGCCATCCACGGCAATGGCAACGGCATCCGCCCGGGCCAGCAGGGGAGAGGCGTTCAGCCCTTTTCCCTCTTCACTTCCCTCATCGCTGTCATGCCGTCCGGAGCGGGGCGGTTTTCCCTGTCGGGTTCCGGCCATGTCTGTTTCATCCTCTGCACAGGCGCGGTACTTCCATGGCAGGGTCCATGGTGTTGCCAGCCGCCCTCAGCCCCAGAATGACCGCGTATGGTTAACAATCATTAAAATCCCGCCAGCCGCCATTCGTTACCAATTTGTTAATAATTGCCCTCCATAATCAGAAGCAGGTTTTAATAAAATGCCATCCATTTCCGGTTTTCCGGATGGTGCGGTGCCTGGCGGCACGCAGATGGCCCTTTGCGGAAACGGCATGGGAAAAGGCCATGGATCTGAACTCCATCACCCTGTTTCAGGCATTGCAGAAACGCATGGAATGGCTGAACCAGCGCCAGAAGGTTCTGGCTGAGAACATCGCCAATGCCGATACGCCCGGTTACCGCCCGCGCGATCTGAAACAGCCGAGCTTCCGGGAGCTTCTTAACGCGCAAAAGCCGAAATTCGCGGCGAAAACGACGCAGGCCAATCATATAGCCACCGGGACGGAACGGCCGGAATACAAAGCCCCGAAACAGCGGCACACCTATGAGGAGGCGCCGGACGGCAATGCCGTTTCGCTGGAGGAGCAGATGCTGAAGGTGGCGGAAAACCGCATCGATTACGAGCTGACGGTGAATCTGTACCGCAAGCAGGTCGGGCTGATCAAGACGGCCATCGGCGGCAAGTAGGGTCATGGTAAGGATGGCGGCGGAGATGACGGAGATCTGACATGGCGACGGAACTGATCAAATCGATGCTGATATCGGCCTCGGGCATGCGTGCCCAGGGGCAGCGCCTGCGGGTGCTGAGTGAAAATCTCGCCAATGCCAATACCCTGCCGCTGAGCCCCAATGAGGATCCCTACCGGCGCAAGATCATCACCTTTAAAAGCGAGCTGGACAAGGCGGCGGGGGCCGAGATGGTGAAGGTGCGCCGTATCGGGGTGGACCGTTCCTATTTCGGCATGAAATACGATCCCGACCATCCCGGGGCGGATGCCAACGGCTATGTTCGTACGCCGAATGTGAACAGTCTGATCGAGATGATGGACATGAAGGAGGCCCAGCGCTCCTATGAAGCCAATCTCAATGTGATCGAGGCATCGAAGGCCATGCTGATGCGCACGATCGATATTCTGCGCTCCTGACGACTGAAGGAGGAAGGTCATGGCAGTGAATGTGAACGCGGCCGCATCCGCCTATGGCAAGGCTTTGCAGCAACTGGGCAAGGGCGGGCTCGAAGGCGGGGACAGTACGGCTGCCGGAAAGGCCGACGGGGCCAGCTTCGCCAAAATGCTCGAACGTGCCGCGGAAGGGGCCGTCGATGTCGGCAAGCGGAATGAAACCGTCTCTTTACAATCGGTGACGAAGGATGCAGAAATTACCGATATCGTTACCGCCGTCGCCAATGCGGAGGTAACCCTGCAGACGGTGGTGGCCGTGCGCGACCGGGTGGTGGCCGCCTATCAGGAAATTCTGCGCATGCCGATCTGATTGCCCTTGCCGGCGGGCACCCGGCACGCACCATGAGCATCGCATGAACAGGCGCTAAGAACAGGCATGATGTGGTGAATGCGGCGGGTGGTGCGGAACGCAAAGGAAGAGAGCCATGACCTCAGCCGAAGTCGTCGATCTTGCCCGTGATGCCATTTTCGTTCTGCTGAAGATTGCCGGGCCGATCATGCTGATCGCCCTTGGTGTCGGCTTGCTGATTTCCTTGTTTCAGGCCCTGACCCAGATTCAGGAACTGACGCTTACCTTCGTGCCGAAGATGATTGCCATTTTCCTCAGCCTGCTGATCCTGATGCCTTTCATGATGGCGAGCATGTCCACCTTCATGGAGGAAATCGCCACACGCATTGCCAATCTGCAATAGCGCCTGAACATGCTTCAGCAGATCCTGCCGGAAACGATCTTCGCCTTTTTTGCCGTTTTTCTGCGCATCGGCGCCATGATGATGATCGTGCCGGGATTTGGCGAACGGTTTATTCCGGCGCGGGTGCGTCTGGCCATTGCCCTGGCCGTCAGCTTTGTCATGCTGGCACCGCTGAAACCGCTGCTGCCACCCCTGCCCGAGGCGCCGCTGACCCTGCTGTGGGTTGTGCTTTCCGAAAGCCTGACCGGGCTGATGATCGGCCTGGTGGCGCGGCTGATGCTTTCGGGGCTGCATGTGGCCGGAACGGTGATCTCGTTTCAGAGCAGCCTGGGTATCGCCCAAGGTTTCGATCCCACGCAGGGACAGCAGAATGCCATTGTCGGCAGCTTCATGACCCTTGTCGGGGTCATGGTGATCATGACCGCGGATCTGCATTATCTGTTTCTGGAGGCCGTGCGCGACAGCTATACCCTGTTTCCGCCCGGCCATTTGCCGGAAATGGCGGATTTTGCGCGGCTGGCGACGGATACGGTGGTCGCCTCCTTCAGGCTTGGCATTCAGATTGCCGCCCCCTTTCTGGTCTATTCCCTGATCCTGTATATCGGCATGGGTCTGGTGAACCGCCTGATGCCGCAGATGCAGGTGTTCTTCATCATCATGCCGCTGCAGATCGCCGTGGCGTTCTTTCTGCTGGCAGTGGTATTTTCAGCGGCGATGCTGTGGTTCCAGGAACATGTGACCCGGACCATCAGTTTCTTTATCATCGGGGCCTGACATGGCGGATCAGGATCAGTCAGAAAAAACGGAAGAACCCTCGGCCAAGAAGCTGGAAGAGGCACATGAGAAGGGCCAGGTGCCGAAAAGCCAGGATGTCGGTCATTGGTTCATGCTGCTGGGTATGACGCTGGTGGTGGGTATTTTTTCCGTATCCACCACGGCCGATATCGGACGCGTCATCCGCCGCTTCCTTGAACAGCCACATCTGATGGCGCT
>CAYXDL010000004.1:0-2054 GCA_964463775.1 uncultured Hyphomicrobiales bacterium | reverse complement strand
GCTGCTGCAAAGCCTGCGTGAGCTGCTGGGCGAACTGATTATCGTTTTGGCACCGATTCTGCTACTGCTGACGGTGATGGGGATTGCGGGTAATGTGCTTCAGCATCGCCCGGTGCTGACGGCGGAACGGCTGAAGCCGAAATTTTCCAAGATTTCGCCTCTTGGCGGGTTCAAGCGCCAGTTCTCCCTGCGCAATCTGGTCGATTTTCTCAAGGGTATTCTGAAAATCACTCTGGTGGCGGTGGTCATTGGCGTGTTGATCTGGCCGAAGGTCGATACCCTGCCGCAGATGGTATCCTTCGACATGGTGCAGATATTGCGTACGGTGCGCGATCTGTCACTGCTGATGCTGGCCGGGGTGCTGTCGATCGTGACGGTGATCGCGGCTGCCGATTATCTTTATCAGCGCTGGGAGCACACCAAGAGCCTGCGCATGAGCAAGCAGGAGCTGAAGGACGAATTCAAACAGGCCGAAGGCGATCCGCAGATCAAGGCACGTATCCGGGCCCTGCGTCAGGAACGTTCGCGCAAGCGCATGATGGCGGCCGTACCCGAGGCGGATGTCGTGGTCACCAACCCGACCCATTATGCCGTGGCGCTGAAATACGATGCCGATACGATGAACGCACCGGTGGTCGTGGCGCTGGGGCAGGATGCCATTGCGCTGAAGATCCGTGAGATTGCCGAGGAGAACGAGGTTGCGATCGTCGAAAATCCACCGCTGGCCCGCGCACTTTATGCCAGCGCCGATCTCGACCAGGAAATTCCGGTCGAACACTATCAGGCGGTTGCGGAAATCATCAGCTATGTGATGCGCCTGCGCCATCCGCAGGCACGGGGGTGAACGGGATGCCGGGAACGGGAAAACTGATTCTGAAACTGGCCAATCCGGCGGTTTTTGGCTTTCTGGCCGTTCTGGCCGCCATGGCCGGGCCGGCTGTGCTGATACAGGCGGATGAGCTTGGCCGGCCACTGGCCGTTGCCGTTCTGCTGCTGACGGTCGGGCTCATGGCGGCCTCGGGCATGGCCATGGCGCTGGTCTACCGGCGTGAACAGGCCATGGCGAAATTGCTGGCGCGCACGGTGGATGAAAGCCCGAAGGGACGCCTGATCGTGGCCGATGACGGGCATGTTATCTATGCCAATGAAAGCTACAGGCGGACCATGGGCCTGGATGATGAGGCTCCGGCCCGCTCCCTGCGGGATTTGCTTGCCGGGCAGGAGGAGGCAACGGCCGCCATCGCGGCGGTCGAGGAGGAAGCCCGTGCAGGGGGACTGCCCCGTGTCGAGATCATTGTGCCCGATGGCCGGGGGGGTGAGCGCTGTCTGGCCGTGGCCGCCCGCTATCCGGCAATGGCGGAAGGCGGCGTACTGTGGTTCGTTTCCGATGAAACGGAAGACCATCTCATGCGCCGCAAGATGGAACTGGCCGAGCGGCGGGTTGCCGATTTCGTCGAAAAGGCGCCGGTCGGCTTCTATGCGGCGGATGCGGAGGGCTATCCGACCTATGTCAATGCGACGCTGGCGGCCTGGATCGGCGCCGATCCGGCCGAGTTGGTGGAGGAGGGCTGCTCCATCGCCGACCTTATCGTCGGCGCCGCCATCGATGTACGGAAGATCCGCGAAAACGGTGCCGCCGCCAATGCCGAGCTGCGCTTTACCCGTGACGGCCGGCTGCTCAGCCGTGACGGCACCATGCGCCCGGTGCGCATCACCCAGAGCGTGAGCCTGGACGGGGAGGGCGAAATTGCGGCCGTTCACGCCGTTGTTCGCGACATGACCGAGGAACGCCAGCTTGAATCCGCCCTGAAAAAGGCGGAGAAGCATTTCCGCCGTTTCTTCGAGCATGCGCCGATCGGCATTCTGTGGCTGGAACGCAGCGGCCGTATCGCCGAGGCCAACCAGGCCTTCCGCAAGATCGCCGGGCTGAAGGACAGCCCCGTCGGCAGGGACGTGTTCTCCCTGCTGGATGAGGATGCCCGCGCGCGTCTGCAGAAACGCCTGGCGCTGGTGCGTGAGGGAGGACGGGTGGCGGCGCCCGATGAGATCTCCAT
>CAYXDL010000003.1:0-20597 GCA_964463775.1 uncultured Hyphomicrobiales bacterium | reverse complement strand
ACGTAGCTGTCGCCGGCCGCTCCCGTGGACAGTTCCTCGTAGGTCGCCTGGGCTGCCGCCAGACTCTGCGCCGTGCCCAGGGCCTGCAGTGCCAGGGCGCGGTTGAAGCGTGCATCGGCGGAAAAATCACCGGCACGGTTGGGGTCGAAATCGGGCAGGGAGACCAGCGCCAGAAACTCACCACTGTGCACATCCATAACCACACCCGCCGCCCCCTTGGCGCGGAAAATGGCCATGGCCCGTGCCAGCTCGTCACGCATGGCGTGCTGAATGCGCATATCGACCGAAAGCGCGATATCCCGGGCGGCATCACCGGGCCTGGCCAGAACGTCGTTGAACTGTGCCTCGATCCCGGCAATGCCGCGCCCGTCGATATCCGTATAGCCGACCAGATGCGCCGCCAGCCGCCCCTGGGGATAGATGCGCCGTTCTTCGATCTTGAAATCCAGCGCCGGGTCGCCAAGCGCGTTCAGCGCCTGATGCTGCTCCGGCGTGAGGGAACGCCTGATCCAGACGAAACGCCGCCCCGAGGACAGTTTCCTCACCAGATCCGCCCGGTTGAGCCGGGGCAGAATGCGCAGGATACGGTTCGCCAGCCGTTCCGCATCCGTGACCAGATAGGGCCGGGCGAACAGTGAGGCCGTGGGCAGGCTGACCGCAAGCAGCACCCCGTTGCGGTCCCGGATGGCGGCGCGCGCGGTCGTGGCAACGCCGGCGCCGGCCTTGATAACGCTGCGCGCGATGCTTGGCTCTCCCCCCGCCGGGAACAGGGTCAGGTAGATCAGCCGCACGGAAAGAACCGAAAAGGCGGCGGCAAACACCATGGCGATCAGCGCCAGACGTCCGCGCCCCTCATCCACAAGACGCTTACCCTCGCCCGCAATATGAACGCGGCGGGTGAAAACGGAATCGGGCGATGTTCTGAGCGCCGCGGTCATGGCCGCTCCTCCAGCCACTGGTAAAGGCGGGCGTTGATCGGGCGTATCCGACGCACCGGCCCGGCGGCCTCGCGCATTTCAGCCACCGTCATACGCGGCCCCGGAAGGCCGGGACGGATACCGGAGGGGCGCGCGCGCGGCAGGGGAAAATCATCGCGGACCATGCGCAGCAGCGCCGGCACCTCGCCCGGATCGGCAACGATCTGGCTGGGCAGCATCGGTTCCAGTGACAGATAGCGGTAAGCCAGCTCCTGCAGATTTTCCGGACGGTTGAGATAGCTCCATTCCGCCTCCAGAACCTGAATGGAACGCTGACTGTCCATAAGCTCCTGATTCAGCGACACCAGTTTCCTTTCCAGCGCCTCGACCTCATAGGAAAGCTTGTAGAGGCCGTATGAGGCACCAAGAAGGAGCAACAGAGACAAAATCGAGATTTTATGAAGCCTCATGCCGCCTCCCTCCCCGTCCAGGCCGGGGCATCGGTGCGGATGGCAAAACGCAGGCGCGCCGAACGCGCGCGGGGATTGGCGGCGATCTCCTCCGCCCCGGGCCTGACGGCGCCGCGGCGCGGCAGGGTAAAGCTGGGTGGCGGGGTCGGGGCCGAAACCTCGGGCAGATGGCGCGAGGTCCTCGGCTGATTGCCGGAACGGGTCTGCAGAAACCGTTTCACGACCCTGTCTTCGAGGGAATGAAACGACACCACAACCAGCCGCCCGCCGGGGCCGAGAACCTGCTCCGCCGCTTCCAGCCCGGCGCGCAGTTCGCCCAGCTCGTCATTGACGGCGATGCGCAGCGCCTGAAACACCCGTGTCGCCGGATGCACGCCACCACGCTTGCCCGGCCCGAGCACAGAAACAATGACTGAGGCCAGCCGCGCCGTGGTCGTGATCGGCGCCTCGGCACGGGCACGAATGATGGCCCGGGCGATGGCGCGCGAACGCCGTTCCTCCCCGTAACGGTAGATCAGATCGGCCAGATCATCCTGCTCCAGCGTATTGACCAGATCGGCGGCACTGCGCCCGCTGGCGGACATGCGCATGTCGAGCGGCCCGTCCTGAGCAAAGGAAAAACCGCGCTCGGCCTCATCCAGCTGGAAGGACGACACCCCCAGATCGAATACCACCGCCTGCGCGCTTCCCGCCTCCAGATAATTGGCCATGTCGCCGAAACAGGCATGAACGATGCGGAAACGGTCCCCGTAGCCGGCCATGAGCCGCCCGGCACGGATAATGGCATCGGGATCGCGGTCGAAGGCAACCACACGGCAGGCGGCGGCATCGAGCAATGCCCGGCTGTACCCTCCCGCGCCGAAGGTGGCATCAGCACAGAGATCTCCGTCGACGGGCTGGACGGCGGCCATCACCTCCGCCAGCATGACGGGTGTGTGCCCGCCCGCCATCACGCACCGTCCTTGCGCCGCGCCCGTGACAGGCGGCCCGGATCCTGACGCACGCGGCGGCTTTGCAGGGCAATGCGCTCGCCGATAACCTCAGGGGCGCCGATTTCGATGTAGGCGCCGCGCCCGGCGAACATCACCTGACCGTCAATACCCGCATCCTCGATCACATCGGGGGGCAGCACGATCCGCCCCTCACCATCCCAGGGCAGCTCGCGGGCCTCCGCCAGAATGACGGAGAAATCGTCGGCCTCCTCACCAAAGGGATCGAGCGCATCGATATCACCAACCAGATTTTCAATGAACAATCCGCTGCAGCCGTTCCAGACCTTTTCCGCCCTCAGCGAGGGAAAGAGGATCAATCCGGCAAATCCGGGGTCGGAGCAGCGCGCCTGTTCCGCAGCGAGGGCCGCACGCAGACGGGCCGGAACGGAGACACGCCCCTTCCGGTCGATCTTGTTGGTGTATGTGGACAGCAATCTCGCCACCCGGCCACTCCCGCTGCTACACCCCGCCTGACAACCGGCATACCGGGTCACTTTGGGTATTTTATGGGTATATTTGGGATATCATGGGATTACATGGGGGTCAATGGAAAACCTATTGAAAAATCAAGGTTTTCTGCGGATTTCCATCCCATTTTGAGGCGAAAAAAGACCCCGATTCAGGCATGGAAATGCCCTTGGGACGATTTTCAGAAACGAAAAATATCTTGCAGGTAAAAACGGTTATGGGCGGTTCTTTGCGCGTTACTTCCGCCATTGTGGCGGACCATCCGCTGAGGGCGGAGATGCGAAGGAGGAAAAAACGTCAGGCGGCCTGTAAGCCGGGTTCTGTGGTCACCGCCAAAAGCGGCGCCGATGGCCATTCATCTGGGATGGCTGTCACCAGCCACCTCGTGCAACCTACCCGGATGGCGGGCCGGAAACCGCCCTGGCCCGAAGGCCGGCCATCCCTATTCGGTCTTGCTCCTGGTGGGGTTTACCCTGCCGATGCCGTTGCCGGCATCGCGGTGCGCTCTTACCGCACCCTTTCACCCTTGCCGCGGCAGGCCGCGGCGGTCTGCTTTCTGTGGCACTTTCCCTGGGGTCGCCCCCGCCGGACGTTATCCGGCACCATGCTTCCGTGGAGCCCGGACTTTCCTCACCCCGAAGGGCGCGGCCATCCGGCCGCCTGACCCTGTATAGATAGGGGCCGGAAGAGGCGCGGTCAATCCTTACCCTTGCCCGGAACACCGTAACCGCCGCCTGCGGGTGTTTCGATCACGAAGCAATCCCCCGCCGCCAGTTCAAGGCTGTAACAGCCGCCGAATTCCGTGCGCGAGCCATCCGCGCGTTCGACCCAGTTGCGCCCCAGCGCCCCGTCACGCCCGCCTGCCAGTCCGAAGGGCGGAACACGGCGGTGATTGGACAGGATGGAAGCGGTCATGGGTTCAAGAAAACGGATCTTCCGGCTGGTGCCGTCACCGCCATGCCAGCGCCCGGCCCCGCCGGAGCCGCGGCGGATATGGAAATCCTCCAGCAGCACGGGGAAGCGCCATTCCAGCACCTCCGGATCCGTCAGGCGGGCATTGGTCATATGGGTATGCACCGCCGAAGTGCCGTCAAAACCGTTTCCGGCCCCGGAACCGCCACAGATGGTTTCGTAATACTGATACGTGTCGTTGCCGAAGGTGAAATTGTTCATGGTGCCCTGCGCCGCCGCCATCACCCCCAGCGCACCGAAGAGGGCATCGGTAATGCATTGGGAGGTTTCGACATTGCCCGCAACCACGGCGGCGGGCGGAGAAGGACGCAGCATCGAGCCTTCCGGAATGACGATTTCGATCGGTTTCAGGCAACCCGCATTAAGCGGAATATCGGCATCGACCAGACAGCGGAATACATACAGCACGGCCGCCCGGCACACCGCGCTCGGTGCGTTGAAATTGCCGGGATGCTGCGCCGATGTACCGGTGAAATCGACCCGGGCCGTACGCGTGTCCGTATCGATCGATACCGTTACGGCAATCACGGCGCCGTCATCCATTTCATAACGGAAGGAACCGCTTTTCAGCCGGTCGATGACCCGGCGCACCGATTCCTCGGCATTGTCCATGACATGGCCCATATAGGCCTGCACGACATCGAGGCCGAATTCGTCAATCATGCGGTGCAATTCCTGCACGCCCTTCTCACAGGCCGCGATCTGCGCCTTGAGATCGGCAATGTTCTGATCGACATTGCGGCTGGGCCAGGGGCCGGACGACAGCACTTGTCTTATTTCCGCCTCACGGAAGCGGCCGCCATCGACCAGCAGCAGATTGTCGAGAAGCACCCCCTCCTCTTCCAGCCGGGTACTGTCGGGCGGCATGGATCCCGGCGTGGTGCCGCCGATATCCGCATGATGCCCGCGCGAGGCGACATAGAAGAGAATTTCCTGCCCCGCCTCGTCATAGGCGGGGGTGACCACGGTAACATCCGGCAGATGGGTACCGCCATCATAAGGGTTGTTCAGCACAAAGACATCGCCGGGCTTCATCCGGTCGCGGTGGCGGGCGATCACCGCCTTGATGCTTTCTGACATGGACCCCAGATGCACCGGCATATGCGGTGCATTGGCCACCAGATCCCCCTGGCGGTCGAACAGGGCACAGGAGAAATCGAGCCGCTCCTTGATATTGACGGACAGGGCCGTGTTCTCCAGCACCAGCCCCATCTGCTCGGCAACATTCATGAACAGGTTGTTGAAAATCTCCAGCAGGATCGGATCCGCATCGGTGCCTGCGGCACGGCTGCGGCTGAGTTCGGCCACCCGCTCCAGCAGCAATTGCCCGTGGCCGGTGATGCCCGCCTCCCATCCCGGCATGAGCAGGGTCGTGCCGGTCGCCTCGATGATGATTGCCGGGCCGCTGATCCGCTGGCCCCTGCGCATATCCTCGCGCCGGTAGATCGGGCAGGTGCATTGCCGCCCCTCCAGGGTGACGGGCACCGTATCGCAGGGCCGCACCTCGCCATCCCCCTCCTCCGGAATCAGATCGGCCGACGGCTGTTCCTCAGCACCGACCGCCTCCAGCGACAGGGCCTCGACGATCAGATCCTTCTCCGGCGAGATGAAGCCGAAGCGGCGCTTGTGTGCCTCCTCGAAGGCGGCGCGCAGATCTTCCGCCCCGCCCATTTCGACCAGCAGCGCCGTATCCGAGCCCTGATAACGCATATGCAGGCGACGGTGGCAGCGGATACGCGAAGGCTGCACCCCCTGCTCCATCAGCTCATCGCGGGCGGCAGCGGTCATGTTCTCAAACCGTTCCTCCATCACCGGCACCAGAGACGGGCGCAGAACCTCCTCCACCGCGGCTTCATGAATGGTACGCACCTCCGCCAGGCCGATGCCATAGGCCGACAACACCCCTGCCAGCGGATGCACCAGCACGCGGCGCATGCCCAGCCTGTCCGCCACCCGGCAGGCGTGTTGTCCGCCCGCCCCGCCGAAACAGGTCAGCACGTAGCCGGAAACATCATAACCGCGCTGAACGGATATTTTCTTGATCGCATTGGCCATATTCTCGACCGCGATTTCCAGAAATCCCTCCGCAACCGCATGCGCATCCTGCGGCCTGCCCGTGGCTGCCTCCACCTCGCGGGCGAGGGCGGTGAATTTCCGTTCAACGATATCGCGATCCAGCGGCTGATCGCCGCCAGGCCCGAACACATGGGGGAAATGGTGCGGCTGGAGAATGCCCAGCATGACATTGCAGTCGGTCACCGTCAGCGGCCCGCCCTTGCGGTAACAGGCGGGTCCCGGATCGGCACCGGCGGAATCGGGACCAACGCGGAAACGGCTGCCGTCGAAATGCAGGATTGAGCCGCCGCCTGCGGCCACGGTGTGAATCAGCATCATCGGCGCGCGCATGCGCACCCCGGCGACGCGGGTCTCAAAGGCGCGCTCATATTCACCGGCATAATGGGAGACATCGGTCGAGGTGCCGCCCATGTCAAAGCCGATCACCCTGGAAAAGCCTTCCTCCCCGCTGGTCTTGACCATGCCGACGACGCCGCCGGCGGGGCCGGAAAGAATCGCATCCTTGCCGCGGAAGCGATGCGCCTCGGTCAGCCCGCCGCTGGACTGCATGAACATCAGCCGCGCCCCGCCCAGTTCGGCCGCCACCTTGTCCACATAACGGCGCAGGATCGGCGAGAGATAGGCATCGACAACCGTGGTATCGCCGCGGGAGACGAATTTCATCAGCGGGCTGGTTTCATGGCTGGTCGACACCTGGCCGAAACCGACCTCACGGGCGATTTCCGCCACCCGCAATTCATGGGCGCCATAGCGATAGCCATGCATGAACACGATGGCCACAGAACCGATGCCCTCATCATACGCCGCCTGCAGCACGGTCCGGGCCGCGTCCTCATCCAGCGCCTCGCGCTCCTCGCCATCGGCCATGATCCGCCCGGGCACCTCCGCCACCCGGCAGTAGAGCTGTTCAGGCAGGGCGATCTTCAGCGCGAACAGATCGGGGCGGGTCTGATAACCGATGCGCAGGGCATCGGCAAAGCCCTTGTTGGTGATCAGCAGGGTCGGCTCGCCCTTGCGTTCCAGCAAGGCATTGGTGGCAACGGTGGTGCCCATCTTGACGATGTCGATGCGTTCCGCCGGCACCGTCCCGCCGGGAGCGATACCCATCAGGTCGCGAATACCCTGAACCGCCGCATCCTCGTAGCGGCCGGGGTTCTCCGACAGCAGCTTGTGCACCCTGATCCGTCCGTTGGGATCGCGGGCGACGATATCGGTAAACGTGCCGCCGCGATCGATCCAGAATTGCCATTTCGCAGCCAATGCAGCCCCCTCTGTATTCTCATGCACCGCACCCGCCATACGCCGGTGCCCGCCTGTCGCAACCCGAGCAATGCCATAGCCTGCCCAAGGGCGAAAAGCAAATGCCCCGCATCAACGGTTGTGGCCCGGGAAGACATAGCCATGCCAAAAGGCAAATCCGCCATGGTCAAAACATACAGGCGGCGCTATCTTCTGGGGATCGAGGAGAGAGGCAATGAGCATCTGGGGAAAACTGATCGGCGGTGCGGCGGGCTTTGCCCTTGGCGGCCCCCTTGGCGCCCTGATCGGCGGCCTTGCCGGACATGCGGTCGATCACATGCGCGATCATGCCAGGCCCCGCGGAAAGGACGCGACCAAACAGATCGCCTTCACCATCGGCGTGATCGCCCTTGGCGCCAAGATGGCCAAGGCCGACGGGGTGGTTACCCGCGACGAGATCGCCGCCTTCCGGGACGTGTTCCGGGTTCCCGATCATGAAACCGCCAATGTGGCACGGATATTCAATCTGGCCCGGCAGGATGTTGCCGGATACGATGCCTATGCCCGCCAGATCGCCCGCTTGTTCCGCGACAATCCGCAGGTGCTGGAGGACCTGCTCTCGGCCCTGCTCTATATCGCCCGCGCCGATGGCGTCATCCATCCGGGCGAACGCGCCTTTCTGGAAGATGTCGCCCGTATTTTCGGCATCAGCGATGAGACCTTCGAACGCCTTATGGCAATCCATGAAGGCGGCGAGGGCAATGATCCTTATGAAATCCTCGGCGTTTCCCGCGACGCCACGATGGATGAAATCAAACGCGCCTACCGGCGGCTGATTCATGAAAATCATCCCGACCGCGCCATCGCCGAAGGCATGCCGCAGGAATTTGTCCTCGTCGCCAACCGCAAACTGGCCGCCATCAATGATGCCTACGCCCGTATAAAGGCCTCTGCACCCCGCCAGAAAGCGGCCAGCACCGCTGAGGGATCATGAACACGCGACCCCCCGCCTCAACCACGCACTGGCTTCATGCTGACAGGCCCCATGCTGATACGTGAACACCCCTCGCCCAATTTCGACCTGCGTGGCGGACACGACATCAGGCTGATCGTCCTGCATTATACAGGCATGCGCACGGCACGGGCGGCGCTTGAGCGGTTGTGCGATCGCGCCGCCAGGGTCAGCGCCCATTACATGATCGACGAACAGGGGCGCATCCTGCGTCTGGTGCGCGACGAGCACCGCGCCTGGCATGCCGGGCACAGCCACTGGCGGGGCGAGGATGATGTGAACGCCATCTCGCTCGGTATCGAACTGGTCAATGGCGGCCATGATTTCGGCCTGCCCCCCTATCCGGACGCACAGATGGAGTCCTTGCTGCATCTTCTCGATCATCTTTGTCACCGCTTTGGAATCGACCGCCGGGAAATCGTCGGACATTCGGATGTCGCATTTGCCCGCAAACAGGATCCGGGCGAGAAATTCGACTGGGAATTGCTGGCCGGAAACGGTTTCGGCCTCTGGCCAGCCACCCCCCTGCCTCCGGCTGCGGAGGAAGAGCCGCTCGCCCCGGGAAGCGAGGGTGAGGCCGTCCGCGCACTGCAGCGACAACTGGCGGCCTTTGGATACGGGCTACATGATGACGGATATTACGGCCCCCTGACCCAAGCGGCGGTCGCCGCCTTTCAGCGCCATTTCAACCAGCAAAATGTAACCGGGCGCGCCGATCCCGACACCCGCGCCCGGCTCGATTGGCTGGTCAGGGATCGTGAGGCACCGAAAGCCGCGGCAGCCCGGCACGACCCTCAGCCGGATGATGCCGCCTGATCACACGGCCGCCAGCGCCTGTTCAACCGCCGCGATCTGCCGGTCGACATCGATATCGGCGATGGAGATGATTTCAAGATTACGGTCTTCCAGTACCGAAGCCAGAGCACGACCGCCATTGCCGCGCCATTCTGCGACTACCCGGTCGCGTTCGAGGATCAGATCCTCGATCTGGGGGCGGAACAGGCGGATCATGGCCGTCATCCAGCGATTGACCGGCCAGGACGGGTAGCAATGATCCATATTGAAGCGGTCGAGAATGCCGATCACATCTGCGCCATTATACCAGGTCTCACCGGTAACCCAGCGATTGGTGGTGAAAAAATTGGTCGGAAAGCCGTATTTATCCATCGATATCGCCACCAGATGGGTCAGCGCCTCATCGCCCTGGGGCCAGTCGACATCACCATCGTTTTCCAGCGGCGTCATGCCGGCGGGAAAGGCGCCCGCGCGCAGAAAGATGTGGAAATGCCCGTGCTCGCCGGTGCTGCTGCGGTGGGCATGATAATAATATTGCGAGTAGGTTTCGGCATCGAAGGCATCGCCTTCCGGGTAATGATCCCATTCATAGAAGGTGCCCTGTCCCTTGAGGACCTCCGCCACCAGATTGGTGCCGCCCTTGACCAGCACCCGGTAGCATTCGAGGATCTCATTCCCTGCCGCCGCCATTTCCTCCAGCCTGTCGCGGCCCAGGGCCTGCAGGCGAAGAACCACCTCATCTGCTGCTGCTTGCGCCGACATATCGCCTCTCCCTTCCGGAATCAATTGAACCCATGCTGCCGGCCCCTATCATCGTCCTTCAGTCGGTTGCGCCATCTTCGCGCAAAAGGCGGAATCCGATCAATATGTGTTTCAGCGCCAATGGGCGGGTGTGGCGGGCCGCAGGCCGGCAGATCCCGCACCCTTTATCGTCCCAGGAGCCACCCTTGACCACGGCACGCCCACCTTTCACCACATCTGCCGTCCATTCATAAACCTGTCCGGCCATGTCCAGCGCCCCCCAGGGGCTGGCACCCCCCGGAAAACTGCCCACAGGGGTGGTCGAAAACGGCCCCTTGTCGGCACTGTTCAGAAGCGTGGGATCAAACGCATCCCCCCAGGGGAAATAACGACCGTCGCTTCCACGGGCAGCCTTCTCCCACTCCATCTCGCTCGGCAGGCGCCATTTCTGCCCGGTGCGCGCGGACAGCCAGGAAGCGAAATCACGGGCATCCTGCCAGCTTACCAGCACCACGGGATGATCCGCCCGCCCCGCTGGCGGCTGCAGACCGTGCCATAGATACTGCCGCACCCGGGCATAGGGATGGATCAGGCCATAGCTGCGCCAAAGGGCGGCACTGACAAAAGGCGGCGCATGCCCCGTATCGCGCAGAAACACCTGATACAGGCGATTGGTCACCGGCAGGCGCATGATTGAAAACCCCGGCAGATCGATGCGGCGGCGCGGCCCCTCCCCCTCATACCAGCGCTGGCGGCGGGTGACGCTGTGACCATAAGCCGCCTCATCCAGGCGATAGGCCATTTCACGTTCCGCCCGGTCCGACCCGGCGATGAATGTCCCGCCCGGCACCGCGACAACCGCCAGATCCTCCCGCAACGGCGCGGGCCAGTTCTTCCCTTCCGCCAGCGCCAGGGGCGCCGAAGACAGGAGAAACATGATCCAACAGTAAATGATGCGGCTGAAACGGCTGATCAACATGAATGAAGATTAGAAAGATACCCGCGCCGACCACAAGAGCTTATCGGCCGATAACACCGCTTTCACAGCATTTTGAGCGCCTGTTACTGGGATTTCCGCCCCCATCCTGCGAAGCTGAGGGTGAAAAGACATTCGCAAGCCGGAACAACCCGGCGCACCATTCGAGGAGACGGAACGTGAGGGGACTTAAATCGACATTGCTGTCAAGCACCGTCATCAATCTGCTTGTAGGCGCGGGTGTCGCCGCAGGCAGTGCCATCAGCCTGGCCCAGATATCCTTTGCCGCCAACAGCCCGCGGGAAAATCCTTCGGCCATTGCCCGTCCCTCCACAGGGAATCTCCGTCTGGCCGCAGCCTGCAACCCCTGCAACCCCTGCGCAGCGAAGAAGAACCCGTGCAATCCCTGTGCGGCGAAGAAAAACCCGTGCAATCCCTGCAATCCCTGTGCGGCGAAGAAAAACCCGTGCAATCCCTGTGCAGCGAAGAACCCCTGTGCCGCCGGCAATCCCTGCAATCCGTGCAACCCCTGTGCCGCAGGCGGCGCGGCCACATCCTCCCGCTGTTTCGTACCGCGTCTGGCCGCCAACCCCTGCAACCCTTGCAACCCTTGTGCGGCGAAGAAAAACCCGTGCAACCCGTGTAATCCCTGCGCAGCAAAGAAGAACCCGTGCAATCCGTGTAATCCCTGTGCGGCGAAGAAGAACCCGTGCAATCCGTGTAATCCCTGTGCGGCGAAGAAAAATCCATGTAACCCCTGTGCCGCGAAAAACCCCTGTGCCGCGAAAAACCCCTGCGCCGCGAAAAACCCCTGCGCCGCCAGCAATCCATGCAACCCCTGCAATCCCTGTGCCGCGGGCGGTGGCGCAGTGGAACTGAACGACAGCGAAGCTGCCAGCCTTTATGAATGCCTGAAGGGTGAGATGAAGGCCGGTTATGCGAAATCGGGCAGCAAAATCGCCTCCTGGTATCAGGACTGGAAGAATTTCGCCACCCGGCCCTATATTTCCGACACCCATGGCGGACGCTTTGTCAACAATTACTCCAATGCCATAGGCGAAGAACGCTATGGCAAATATGAGGATGTCGGGCGTATGCCGGTAGGCTCCGTCCTGGCCAAGGACAGTTTCTCCGTCAAAGCCAACGGCAAGGCGGCACCGGGGCCGTTATTCCTGATGGAAAAGATGCCGCGAGGCTTCAACCCCGGAACCGGCAATTGGAAATACACCATGATCCTGCCGAACGGCCGGGTGCTGGGCACCACCAACGGCAAAGGATCGGCGAATGTCGCCTTCTGCGCCGATTGCCATAACGGCATGGCGGAAGATCAGGATTACCTGTTCTTCCTGCCGGAAGAATACCGCCGCTAGACAGGTTTTGAGGAGGCGAGGCATCGTACGGCCATACCCTCAACTCCACCACCCCCGCCGGTCGGGCGATACCCCCTGATTGGCGCAGACTGGGGCGTTTCCGTCGGGAAACGCCCCGTTTTTTGCATCTGTCCAGCATGCGGACAATGCCGTCAGGCGAGAAGGCGATTGCAGGAATCGCAGCAAACGCTATCCTTGCAGACCAAAGAAGCATTCATGCCATGGGGGGCCGGGTCATCATGCGTTCCGTTCTGAACATTCTGCTTTGTGCCGCTTTCCTTGCCGCCACGGCCCCGGCACGGGCAGAGGAACAGAAAACATCTCCTCAGCGCGCCCTGGCGGGGGAGGCCGGCATTGCCGCAGGCGCCGCGGCCGGACGCAGCGGCAACCGGCGCGGACGGGCCCTGCTGCGGGGTCTGGTGCTGACAACCGGCGTCGTGGCAGCCGGGCTGGGCATCGCCGTTCTGGTCGGCACGGCGGATGAGAACAATACCAGCGGCGCCAACAGCACCACCACCGGAACATCGACGAACTGATAGCGGCACGGATGCCCTTCAGGCACTGAACTGACGGCTGGCGGCCTTGCGAACGGTATTCATGAGGAACAGACCGTCAGCGAGGCGTGTTCCGACGGCCCGTTCCCCATAGGCCACGGCACCGATAACCTTGTCGGCGACGCAACCATCACTAGAAAGCGGCAGGGTTGCCACCTCGTAATTCTCCCGCTTGTCCGTACAGACATATGTCCGGCGGCGTGGCACCATCCGGTCCGCCACGTCAGGCACCTGTGCGAAGATATGGCGGTGATACAGTGAAGCCGCCACGGCATCGAAGGTTTCACCCGTGCAGTCCCGCCCCAGAAAACCGATCAGCGCCGTACCGATCAGACGCACCCGGTACAGATGCGCCGCGTTGTCAATATCAACCATGAAAATGACCGGCAGCAGATCAACGATCGCGCCGGGATCAATGGCGCTGCGCGGCGGGGCGACACGCCCCCGGCAACACCGTTGCCAGTATTCCTCCAGCCGGTCCAGGGCACCGGCCGGAGCGGAAGAGGGTCTCAGCATCTGCTGGCGGGGCCTTATCATCGCCCCGGGTAACCTGCCCGCCCCGGCCGGCCGGGAGATCCGGCCCATCGCGTTTCTCATGTCATTCCTCGCTTTCATGGCATTATAGTATGCTGGTGATTGCGGTAGCGGCGTGGCAAATGACGGGCAAGTTGAAGGCAGGACAGCCCCCTCTTGCCCCGCTCTTTACACAGCGTTGTTGCAGCCCCTTTTGACAGAACATAGAATAAACATAATGGATGCAAAACGGGAACAAACACATGGAACGATGCCCCTGGGCTGGTGAAACCCCGATCTACCAGCGCTATCACGACACGGAATGGGGCGTGCCGGTCACCGATGACCGGGATCTGTTTGCCAAGCTGATACTCGATGGCTTTCAGGCCGGATTGTCCTGGCTGACGATCCTGAAAAAACGGGAAAATTTTTATACCGCTTTCGACGGTTTCGATCCGGAGCGCATCGCCGTCTATGATGATGCAAAAATAGCGGCACTGATGGCAGATACCGGCATCGTGCGCAACCGCGCCAAGATCACCGCTACCATCGGCAATGCGCGGGGATGGCTGCATATTCAGGAAAAAGGGCCCGGCTTCGCCGACTTCCTGTGGCGTTATGTCGATTACCGCCCGGTACAGAACAATTACACCGCCATGAGCGAGGTTCCGGCCGAAACCCCCTTGTCACGACGCATTTCAAAAGACCTGCGCAAGCAGGGATTCCGTTTCGTCGGACCGACCATCGTCTACGCCTTCATGCAGGCGGTCGGTATGGTCAACGATCATCTGCGCCATTGCCATCGTCATGGGCCCGTTGCGGCCATGGCCGATGATCCCGACCTTTTCTCCGGCCGGCCTCCCCATCAGGGATGACCGGAACCGGCCAGGGCCGGCCGGATATCACGTGATGCCGTATTGCTGCAGGGCATCGGCCAGATCGGCGCCGAACTCCTTGCCCTTGCGCAGCAGCGGCACGGTTTCGGGCAGATGCTCAAGACGGGGATCCTCCGGATCGAAGCTGCTGAGCAGAGCCACCGGAATTTTCGCCGTCGTCGGCATGGCCACCAGCGCATTGGCAAGGTCGATGCCCGTCAGGTCGTCCAGCACCGCCGAGGTGATCACCATGTCGGGACGCGTTCTGACGGCCAGCTCGATTGCTTCAACCGCATGGGCGCAGGTGCTGACCCGGTAGCCACAGCTGCGCAGTTCGCGTTCGAACAACCGGGCCGCGCTGCGTTGGGGATCGACCAGAAGAATCTCGACATCCAGTGCGACGATTTCATCCACATCCACCGCCCTGGGCACCGGCAGGGAGCGGACCATCTCGGCCTCATCCGCATTGCTGTCGATACTGCCGTTCAGCAGGCCGCGCACAATATCGAGAAATACCTCGATATCGCGGTTATGTGCATCATCAAGCGGCATGGCATCGGCAAGATACCCTTCGAAACGGCGCAGAACCAGCTCTACCAGCGGCATGCCAACTGCTTTGGCCTGAAAGGCCAGATTGCGGATTTCATAGCCGAGGCGGGCCACCCCCTCCCGCACGGGAACCGCCCCGGAATTGATATTGCCCAGCAATACCTGAAATTCGTTCAGCGTATCCAGGGCCTCCTCGCGGAAGTCTTCCTCGACCTGAAGCGCATATATTTCGGCGGATGACATACTCTACCCTCGTTGAAAATGTTCGCACGGCCATGCCGGCATTTCCCTCCGGCTAGGACGGCCATCCCCCGGATGCCGATGCCGGTCGCGCCAGCATGGCAGCAATGTGTAAACAAGCCGTCAAGGAAGCCGGGGCAGCAATGAAAACCAGATCGGTTTCCGCGTCGCGCCCGACGTAAACCGCAGGGATTGTCGGCAGCGCCGCCGGAGCGGAACACCCGAACGGCAGACGCGGATCATGAAGGAAAAAAACAGGCTGGATAGCGGCGAATCGCCTGAACCGTCCTTCCCGGGACGAAAAGGCTTCGTCAGAGGCCGGCGCTGGAAAGAGGCACCGATGCAAGACGGTGCTCGTACCAGCAGCCAACCAGCAGATGACCGATTTCATCACCGGCCAGCAAAGGCAGCACCAGACAGACACGGCGCCATTCGGCATTGCCGACTGAAAAGCGGCGGTCGAAGAACTGCGGCCTGGCGCTCCGCACACATTCAAGGCAGCTGTCCAGCAAGGCGCCTGCCCTTGGTTGCTCCTGGGCCGCCCACTCACGCAGCAGACGGCCCTTCAGCCGGGTATCGGCGCCACGCTGGATATGCTCTCCCACCAGGCGAAAACGGAAATCCAGCGGATCGTGAACGATATCAAGTATGGCAATATTGCCGAGAAAAGCTTTCATCGCCAGCGGATCAAGCGCGTCTTTCGGCGGTATTGTCCCATCGGATGACAGTTCCTGCCAGTATTTGCGCAAATTCAGGCTAGCGTTCTCAGGCATCTCATACCCCCCATGCCGACAGTAAAGTCGCCGCATCCCCGGCCTGGCCATCATCCGGCCTGCCTGAAAAATCAAGTTATCGAATGCAGCAGACACCCTGCTTCCCTGCCTTACGGCAGGGGCGGGCATCATTTATCAACGCAACGAATCACACAGACACACATCACGCCGCTTACTCCGGCGTGGCCGGGAGTGAATCACAAACAAAGTTTCCCCGATGTTTTTGTTATGGGAAATGTTTGTGGTCGCTTTTCTCCCGCTGAAAAACTTTTTCCTCCCGCCGCCATACTTCATGATGCTGATATTCAGGATGCGCCTGTCTCATGAAGCGCATATTCACCATGGCACGCCGGCGAAGCGGAAAAACAGATATCGCATTTCAGCCGCATTTTCAACTTTAAGTTAAGCCGATGTACCAAAATTGATGTTTTGTGAGTAAAGGGAGTGCAAAATCATCAGCGCTCCCGCAGAGCTTCTGCACGGACACGCAGAAAGGGTTTCAGCAAGTACTGCAGCACAGTGCGCCGGCCCGTCAGAATTTCGACCTGCCCCGTCATCCCCGGGATGACTTTTATCCGCTTACCCGCTTTCGCCAGCACCGGATCCCGCAGACGCAGGCGCACTTGGTAATATGGCTGGCCGCTTTCATCAACCAGCGTATCCGCTGATATGTCTATCACTTCGGCCATGAGTCCACCATAAATTGTATAATCATAGGCCGAAAGCTTCATGACACCCGTCTGACCGGGACGGATGAAGGCAACGTCTCTGGGCTGCAGGCGTGCTTCCACAAGCAATTTGCCGTCAAGGGGAACGATTTCCACCAATGTCTGCCCCGCCGCCGCAACACCACCCACGGTATAGAGGCCGACACTCTTCACAATTCCGTGAACAGGGGCGACGACCTCAGTCTGGCGGACGCGATTCTGCTGCGCGCGCAGCCTTTCGGCCACGGTCCGGCGTTCGATTCGCATCTTGCCGAGCGTTTCCGTCACCTCCGCAACAAAGGACTCCCTGTGTTCATCCAGACGGCGGCGGGCCTCCTCCTCGGCCGATTGCAGGCGGGGTCGCCCTGCCAGCAGGGCCGCACGCGCCGTTTCCTTTTCAGCAATCAGCCTGTCGATGCGAATCAGATCGATTTCCGGTGCCACCCCCTTCCTGACCAACGGCGCCACCAGGGCTCGTTCCCGCCGCGCCAGGGCCAGATCACGATCCACCCCCTTCAGGTTCGCCTGCCATTCCGACAAAGCCCGCCGGCGCTGAAAAAGCTGCTGGCGCAGAATTTCCGCCTGGGTTGCAAAACGCGCGCGGCGGGTACGCCAGTTATCCTTCTCCGCGGCAATCGCCTCAGCGGCGCGGCGCTTAAGGTCCTCGGGGAATGCCGGCTCTTCGCCGGCGATTTCCGCCTCAAGGCGCAGAATGGCCGCATCGAGGGCATCGAGACGCACCCGGTTGGCCCGCAGATCCGCACTGGCAAAACTGTTGGACAGCTTCATCAGCACCTGCCCGGCCTCAACAGTATCGCCCGCATCGGCATAAAGTGCCTCAAGCACCGCATCCTGCGTGCTCTGCACCACCTGAACCTTGTTGGCCGGAATGACCCGCCCCGGGGCGCGGACCACCTCCCCCAGCTCGGCCTGAGCGGACCAGAACAGAAAAGCGGCAACAAAACCCGCCACCCCCAGGATCACCGCCATGGCCGCAATACGCCCGCCATGCCCCATGGGGCCGGAGGGAATGGGAGGAAGCCACCCGCCCCGCGTCATGATCAACCCCCTCCCTTTCCGCGATGAACCACCGCGCCGCCGCGCAGGCCGGCGATCACCTCGTCACGCGGGCCGTCGGCAATGACACGCCCCTTTTCCAGCACCACCAGCCGGTCGACGATCCGCAGCATCGGGTTGCGATGGGAAATCAGCACCAGTGTCCTTCCGCCCAGCCAGGACTCCAGACGATCACGGAAACGTGCCTCACTGCCCGGATCGAAGGCTGCCGCCGGTTCATCCATGACCAGCACAGGCGCATCGCGCATCAGACACCGGGCCAGGGCAATCGCCTGGCGCTGACCGGCCGACAGGGTGTCGCCACGCTCCCCGACAAGCATGTCCAGACCACCTTCGCCCTTGCCAAGAAAGCGGTCGGCACCGCTTAATGCCAGCGCCTCGCGCAGACGGGCGGAATCGGCTGCTCCGGCACCGAGCAGTATGTTTTCCCGCACGGTGCCATGAAACAGGAAGGGATCCTGCTCGGCCAGCGCAATACTGGCCCGCAGATCAGCAGGATCGATCTGGCGAATATCCAGACCACCCAGCATGATTGCCCCCTCATCCGGGTCATGCAGCCCCGCCAGCAGCCTGACCAGGGTGGTTTTGCCGGCCCCGATACCACCGATGATACCGACGCGTTCTCCCTGTCCGATCTTCAGCGTGATATTCTGCAGGGCTGCGCGCTCCTGCCCCGGATAGCGGAAGCTGACAGCATCGAAAATGATGTCGCCGCTGCCGTACAACCCGGCATGGCGCCGTCCCGGTGAACGCTCCTGCGGTGCCAGCATGACCCGGTCAAGCTGGGCCAGCGCCGCCCTGGCCTGCTGAAAGCGGCTCATCAGTCCCGCGAACTGCATCAGCGGGGCCATGGCCCGCCCGGACAGGATGACAGCGGCGATAACGGCCCCAAGGCTGATCTCTCCCCGCCCGGCCAGCACCGCGCCATAGGCGATGACGCCGATGTTCATCAGCCCCTGAACAAAGCCGGTGATATTCACCCCCAGATTGCTAATGGCACGTGCCTTCACCCAGGCAGCGGCCGATCGGTCCACCAGCCGTTCCCACAGGCGCTGGCGGCGGCCTTCGGCATTGTTCAGCTTCAGTGTGATCAGGCCGGCCATGGTCTCGACCAGAAAGGCCGCCCGCGACAACGACCCCTGAACGGCGGCCCGGCCGGCCCGGCGCATCGGCAGCTGCAGGACCAGCCCGGTTCCGATCACCAGTGCCACCGCAATCAGCGGCACAACAACCACGGGACCCGCCAGCAACCAGATCAGAAAGATGAAGATTGCCAGAAACGGCAGATCAACGAAAACCAGCAGCGATGCGGAGGTGAAAAAATCGCGCACGGTCTCGAATTCGCGCAGCCGGGCGGCCAGAATGCCGCTGTCCCCGTCGCGTTGTGTCAGCCTCTGCCCCAGGGCCCGTTCAAGCATGGCGGCGGCCAGGGAGCGTTCCACCCCCCGCCCCGCGGCATCGACAAGATAGGCCCTGGCCGTCTTGATCAGAAAGTCGAACACATAGGCTCCGGCAGCACCAACAGCCAGCACTGCCAGGGTTTCCGTGGCATTGTTCGGAATCACCCGGTCATAGACCAGCATGATGAGGACGGATCCGACCAGGGCGAAAAGATTGACAAGGACAGATGCCAGAATAACGGCCGCATAGGCCCCGCGATAACGCCACAATGCCGCCAGCAGCCAGTGACGCCCCGGATCACCGCCCCCGCCTTCAGTGCCGGGGGATGCCGGCTCGCCAATCAGCAGCAATCCGCCCTGCCGCTCCGCCTCCAGCGTCTTGCAGGAAAGAAAGCGACGGTATCCGTCCGGTGTCCTGACCTCGATCCGCTGGCCGTCACGCCGGCACAGAACCAGATAACCGTTCCGCGTTGCCATCAGGGCCGGATATTCCCACCCCCCGAGATCACGGATCCGGCGGGAAACGTTCATGGCCGTGAAGCCATGACGGCGCAGGGCCCTGATCAGGCCGTCGGGGCTCAGTTTCTCCGGATCCTCCGGCACACCTGCCAGCAAGGCGGTGGCGGAAAGCTCATGCCCCATCTCACGACAGGCCAGCAATGCCGCCTCCAGCAGCGTCTGTCCCCCGCCATGCGCGCCGTCACCGGCCACGATCAGCGCGACCCGCCCTTGCCTGAAGGCAGCAGATCATCCGGCGGCGGCAGATCGCCCGGCCGGCTCAGCCCCATTTCGGCAAGCAGACGCCCCTCGGCGGTGATCAGCCTGTAGGCGGTGAACAAGGCCACATGCCGCGCCGTGACCAGCCCCAGGCGGGAGAGAAACAACTCGTTCTGCGCATCGAGCAGATCGAGAAGCGAGCGGGCCCCGATGGCAAACTGCTGGGCATATATCTCGACGACCTTTTCATTTGCCGTCACCTGCCGGCTTAGAATCGCCTGCCGGGCCTTCGCCGTGTCATAAGCGTAATAGGCGGTGCGCACATCGCGCTCCACCCGGCGGCGGGCCTTCTCCACCTTTTCGCGTTCCTCCGCCGCCCGCCACTTCAGTTCGCGTTCCCGGGCCTTGTCCGCACCGCCGCGATACAGGTTCCAGCGCAGAACGGCAAGGGCGGAAACTCCGCTCTCCTCTCCGCGCACGCCGTCGATATCCCGCCCGTGCAGGGCATTCACCTCCAGATCGATACGCGGATAAAGGCTGGAGCGGGTCGAACGCAGCTCGGCGCGGGAGACCTCCAGATCGGCACGGGCAATGGACAGGGCCGGATGGTTTGCCATCGCCCGGGAAATCGCTTTTTCCAGATCGCCTTCCGCGGCGGCGGGCAGCGTGACGGGGTCGAGCTGGCCGGGCAATTCCCCGACAACACGGTTGAATTCGGCCTCAGCCCTGCGCAAATCGCCGCGAATACGCGCTTCCGCTGCCCGCGCCGCCGCCAGGCGGGCATCGGCCTGGGCCGTGTCCCCCGCCGTACCGCCGCCACCCTGGCGCAGGGTTTCAATGGAATCGCGCAGGCGTCTGTGCATGGCGACATTTTCCCCGGCGATTTGGAGGCTTTCACGGTTGCGCAGAACATCGACATAGGCCTCGATGGCATCGAGCCCGACGGAAAGCGCCGTTTCCTCGATCCGTTCACCCGCCGATATCCTGCGCCATTGCTGGCGGGCGATCTCGCTTTCCGAGAATTTGCCATCGAACAGGTTTTGGGTCACGCTCAGCGAGCCGAGGCTACGCCACAGGCTGGCTTCCCCCTCCCCTGTCTGCCCCGCCCGGGCGCGTGTTGCCGGGCTGTCGGTATATTGCGGGCCGGTTTCCGCCTGCAGATCA
>CAYXDL010000002.1:9997-21671 GCA_964463775.1 uncultured Hyphomicrobiales bacterium | reverse complement strand
TGATGAGATTGGCTTCCAGCAGCAGCGCTTCCGCCTCCGTATGAGTGGTGACGAATTCCATGCGCCGTGTCTGCCGGATCATGCGCAGAATGCGCTGGCTCTGCCCTGTCGGCTTCGCATAGGAAGCAACACGGCGGCGCAGATTGCGCGCCTTGCCGACATAAAGAAGCTGATCGTCCTCGCCGATCATCCGATAGACGCCCGGCCCCGCCGGCAGCAGCTTCACCTGTGCCCTGATCACATCGGCCCCCTTAAGGGGCGGGGCATCCTTGTTTTGTGCTTCCTGGCTCATAACCCGTCAAATGCATTGTCATGTTTCCCGCGCAGGCGAATCGATGGCGAATCCGCCGTGTCCGGAACGCTGAAACAAAGTTGTCATATATCCACCAAACCTGTGGATAAGTTTGTGCATAAGGATGGGACGCATGCCCCGATATGGCAGGAAACCTAGCCTCCCACCAAGTTGCACATTTTTTATGCAATAAATATAACCCATTGTTTTATAAATATAATTACCTTGTCAATAGGGTGGCGCCCGCCAAAAAAAATATTTTTTATCGCTCCGGGCATGTCCGGACAGCCCCACTTAGCGCCTGTGCAAAAACCAGCTTTTGAAGGATGACCCAAAAGCCCATGATTCAAAAGGATTTAATCATTTCTTACGATCACGGCTTCCGACAGGCCCGCCGTCATGACGAAAATTTTATTCAAAGCGCGGGGGTGTTTTCGGGTCCCACGGCAGGTGCTGACCGCCATCGAGGGCGATCATCTGCCCGGTCATCGAGGGGGTTGCGAGAATGAAATCTATCGCGGCGCAGATCTCCTCAAGCGTGGCGCCGTTTTCCAGCGGCAGGGAACGGCATTGCCGCGCGAACTGCTCCGCGCTTTGCCGCTTGCTCGGCAGTACCGGCCCCGGACCGATACCATTGACGCGGATCCGTGGTGCGAAGGCCATGGCCAGAGTCTGGGTGAGGGTCAGCAACCCGGCCTTGCTGATCGTGTAAGAGGTGAAATAGGGCGTCGGGCGCCAGACCCGCTGATCGATGATATTGACGATATTGCCCTGCACGCCCTGCGGCAGGTGATGTGCCATTGACTGTGACAGGAAGAACGGTGCACGAAGGTTGACGTTCAGATGGGCATCCCAGGATTCGACCGTAGTATCCTCTGCCTTCTCGAACTCGAACAATGAAGCATTGTTGACCAGAAGCGTCACCGGCCCCAGACGGTCGCGCACATCCGCCATCATCGGCGCCAGCTGTGCCGCATCCGCAAGATCGGCGGTAAAAACCGCGGCATTGCCGCCATGGCGATGAATTTCATCGCAGACACTTCTGGCCTCGTCCGAGGAATGACGGCAATGAACCGCCACCCTCCATCCACTGCGCCCCAGATGCAGGGCGATGGCCCGTCCGATCCGCCGCGCCGCGCCCGTTACCAGGGCCACAGGCATCGCCTTTTCCTTTCTCATCCGCTTATTCCCGCTGCGACGGCGGACATGCCGCTGAACTGTGCATAAACATACAGGCCATAGGCGAAAAGATAGAGCGCTCCGGCGATGCGGCCAATACGGATGCGTAAAAAGGCAAAAGGTGCCAGGGCCAGCAGCGTTCCCCCCAGCACCCAGAAATCGAAGGAAAGGAATTTCTCTGTCACCGGAATGGCGCTGACCTGCACGGTAATGCCGAGAATGCCGAGTAAATTGAAAATATTGCTGCCCAGCACATTGCCGATGGCGACATCGGAATGCTTGCGGAACGCCGCCACGGCGGAGGTGGCCAGTTCAGGCAGGGATGTTCCCAGCGCCACCAGGGTCAGACCGATCACGGCTTCTGAAACGCCGAAAGAGCGCGCAATACCGGCCGCACCCTCAACCAGGAAATCCGACCCGGCAATCAGGGCAAACAACCCGGCCAGCACGAACAGCGCCGCCACAGGCAGGCTTTGCGGTGCATCCTGCTCGATTTCCTCGGCCATATGGGCTGCGGTGTCATCGGTTCCGCGCCGTGCCGAAATATAGGAACGGCCCAGATAGGCGATGAGAAAAACCAACAGGACGACACCATGCCACCAGCTGATTTCACCATAAGCGGCCAGCAGCAGGAACAGCACTGTTGCCGCCACCATGACGGCACCGTCACGCAGCATGACCTTGCGGTCGCACTCGATGGGAAAAATCAGGGCCGGCAGGCCCAGCACCAGCAGCACATTGGCGATATTGCTGCCGACCACATTGCCCAGCGCCAGTTCGCTCAGCCCCGAGCGCGCCGCTTCCAGACAGACCACCAGCTCCGGTGCCGAAGTGCCGAAGGCAACGACGGTCAATCCGATCAGGGCCTTGGATATGCCGAGACGTTCAGCCAGCGTCACCGCGCCACGCACCAGCGCCTCGCCCCCCAGGACGAGAATGACAAGTCCCGCCACCACCTGCAGATACATCATCGAGGTTTATTCACCATCCGGGCATCGCGCCGCACGCGCATCTCATCATCCATTGCCGCCCCCGTCCGGCCCTCAACTCAACGCAATATGCCGCACGGAAGAGAGCAGCATCGGTCAAGCAGACATAATCATCCCCGGCACCGCTGACAAGCGATCCCGGGGCATGAGAGCCGAAAGAATAGCCCATGCGGACGGGTGATGCCAGTTATCAGACAGGATAGCCCATGCGCAGCCCGCCCCAATGGCGCCCCTTGACCGTAATCGGCGCCGAAAGATCCTTCATCAGCACGAAATTCCCGCCACCCATGTCCCGGCGGTAGGTCTGCAGCAGGAAGGGTTTCGTATTGCGCCCGGCGGCCAGCCCGGTACGGTCATCGAAAATGCGCCGGTTGCGGCAATGGGCTGCATTCCACACCGGATCATCCCCCTGTGGCTGGGAGAACTTTTTGTTATGCGTCGCCAGATAGCCGTTGCGGTCAATGGCCGCACAGAAAGTCGGCTTCAGTTCGCATTCCATGGCCGCCTCCTGAACCGGCGGCAGAACACGATCGGTGAATTCGGTAAAGCGGGCCATGAACTGTTGCGGGTCGGTACCCGGAATGGGCTGATAATCCTCGTCAAACAGATCATCCATGGAGATCTCGCCATTATCGACGGCCTGCTCGAAGATGGCGGAAATCCTTGCCGCATCCTCCCGCACCCGTCTGATATAAGGGGTATCGACGGTTTCCATGCCGCTTTCGGCAATCGCTTCCATGAAGGTCTCGCTGAGATCGAGAAGATTGTTGGTCCGCGCCCCGACCATCTTCAGGTTCTCGTTTGACTGCTCGACGCTTTCATCGATATCCCGAACCTCATCCATGACAAGGTTACAGCGATCGATATTGGCGGCCGCCGCATCGACAATGCGGCTCATGCTCTGGCCCAGGCTCTCGACGCCACCCGATGCGTCCTCGATCGCCTGACCGATGGCATCAGCGCCTGTTCTGGCCGCATTGGCGTGTTCGGAGGTCTTGCTCGTCTCCTCACGCAGCGCCTCAAGCTGCCCGGTAAGCCTGCGGATCGTTTCATTGATCTCGCTGGTTGCCCGCCCGGTCTGGCCGGCCAGCTGCTTCACCTCACCGGCGACAACGGCGAAGCCCTTGCCGGCCTCACCGGCACGGGCGGCCTCGATCGTGGCGTTCAGCGCCAGCAGATTGGTCTGATTGGCAATGGCGTCGATCGCCGCCGTCACCTGAGCCACCTGACCAAGAGCCTCGTGGACTTCGTTCAGCCGTGTCTCAATCCGTTCCACCCCCTCAACCAGCAAACGGATATCGGAGACGGAGGAGGACACGGCCTCGGAAGAAGACTGCATGGCTTCACGCGCCGAAGCAGCGACACCATTGGCTTCATCCGCCGCATCGTTGATCATGCGGTTGGATTCCAGCAACTCTCCGGCGCTGGCGCGAAGATTGGCAATGCGCCGCGCCTGTTCGCCAAAACGGGCGACCACCTCATCGACATGACCGACGACATCGGCCACCTCGACACCCAGCCCGCCGGCCCGCTCCGCCAGGCGCTTCACGAATCCGCCAGCATCCCTGCCAGTACCATCCGCCGCCGCTGCATATGCCTCGTCAGAATTTCCGTCCAGATCCATTACAGCCATGTTATGACCCCTCGACCAAGCCACCATGCGGCATCTTCGGCTCTCATGCGGCCGGTTACCGCCCCCACAGCTTCCGGAATTATCCTGAATTTTTGGTAAACGCGGCACCGGCCCTGCCGTTGCAGGGTTTTCCTGCCCCGGTCACGGGCAAAAGCACGAAAGCGATTGAACGCCTTCCGCCCTCGGCGTATTTTCGCGACAGCGGACCGAGATCCGCATCCACATATCCGATGCAAACCATCTTAATCCCAGAGAGACAATCATGTCCTTCATCGCCGACCAGTTAAGCCGCATCAAACCATCGCCCACCATCGCCGTCACCTCCAAGGCCGCGGAACTGCGTGCCGCGGGCCGCGACGTCATCGGCCTCGGCGCCGGGGAACCGGATTTCGACACCCCGGACAACATCAAGGAAGCCGCCATCCGTGCCATCCGTGAGGGCAAGACCAAATATACCGCGGTCGATGGCACGCCGGAGCTGAAGGCGGCGATCGTGGCCAAATTCGCCCGTGAGAACGACCTTGAATACACGCCACAGCAAATCACTGTGGGAACCGGGGGCAAGCAGGTGCTCTACAATGCCCTGATGGCAACCCTGAATCCCGGCGATGAAGTGCTGATCCCGACCCCTTACTGGGTTTCCTACCCGGACATGACCCTGCTGGCCGGCGGCACGCCCGTCTTCGTGCCGGGTGAGGAAGCCAAAGGCTTCAAGATCACACCCGAAGCGCTGGAGGCCGCCATCACCCCGCGCACAAAATGGCTGATCCTCAATTCGCCCTCCAACCCCTCGGGTGCCGCCTATACGGCCGGTGAGCTGCGCGAGCTGGGCGAAGTGCTGCTGCGCCACCCCCATGTCTGGGTGATGACTGACGACATGTATGAGCATCTGGTGTTCGACGGATTCGAATTTGCCACCATCGCCGCAGTGGTTCCCGATCTCTATGAGCGGACACTGACGGTCAACGGCGTTTCCAAGGCCTATGCCATGACCGGCTGGCGCATCGGCTATGCCGCAGGCGCGGTGGAACTGATCAGGGCCATGGCCAAGATTCAGTCGCAATCGACATCCAATCCCTGTTCGATCAGCCAGGCAGCCGCGGTCGAGGCGCTGAACGGACCGCAGGATTTTCTGGCCGAACGGGCCGCCGCCTTCCAGAGCCGGCGCGATCTGGTGGTCTCGATGCTGAATCAGGCAGAGGGGCTCACCTGCCTGCGACCCGAGGGAGCCTTCTATGTCTATCCCAGCTGCGCGGGGCTGATCGGCCGCAGCACTCCGGAAGGCAAAACCATCGAAACCGATCTCGATTTCGTCACCTATCTTCTGGAATCGGTCGGTGTCGCCTGTGTGCATGGCGAAGCCTTCGGCCTCAGCCCCAATTTCCGCATCTCCTACGCCACATCCGAGGAAATGCTGAAAGAAGCCTGCACACGTATCCAGAAAGCCTGCGCCGATCTGCGCTGAAGCCCTCCGGCTTCCCTCATATCCCAAGGCCCGCGATACCCGCGGGCCTTTCTTTTGCCTTGGCAAGGCCATAACGAGCAGATAGCTTTGCAGGACAACAATTCCCGAGGCTCTGATCAAGGGGAATGATGCGCACCAGGCGGCGCGCATCCTGAAACCGTGGTGTTAATCGAATTATGAGGCTGTCACTCAAGCAGGTTCTGATCGCCGGTATTATCGGCCTGCAGTTCATTACCGTATCGGCCATTCTGTTTTCATCCTATGTCACGACACAGGATGTGCTGCTGCGCCATGCGCGGCTGATCATTTCCAATGTCGCCGGCGATGCCATACACCGTTCCGCCACCTTTCTGATGCCGGCGGAAAAAGTCGCGACCCTAACCCAACGCCTGGCCCGCGGCGGCGTTATCAGCACCTCGGCACCCGATGCGATGGAGCGTTATTTCTACGAACAGCTCCGCCAGTACGAACAATTCGAGGGAATCTATTTCGGGGCAGTGAACGGCGATTTCTATTATGTGAAACGTCAGCCGAAAAATAAGGGCGGCTATCTGACAAAAATCATTTCCGCCGGTATTGAGCGCCGGGTCAGGCTTATTGAGCGCAAGGACGATTTCAGCAAAGTCGCCACGCGATTCAATCCCCAGGACAAATACGACCCGCGCAAGCGCCCCTGGTTCAGAAAAGCCGTAAGGCAGAAGGCTACCATCTGGACGGATCCCTACATTTTCTTCACCTCGCGCCGCCCCGGTATCACGGCGGCCAGCCCCGTCTATGACAGCACGGGCCGCCTCAGGGGGGTCGTCGGCGTCGATATCAGTATCGAGGATATTTCCGGCTTTCTGTCAGGGCTGAAGATCGGCAGGAACGGATCCGCCTTCATCATGAACCGCAATGGCGATGTCATTGCCTTCCCCAACAGCGAAAAAATCAAGCGCCACAACGAAAACGGCACACTGCGCTTTACCAGGATCAACGAGATCGACGATCCCATAAGCCGCGCCGCTTTCGCCTCCCTCAACCGTCCGGCAGACGCCTTCGACCTGCCTGAACCGGTCTTTACCTCCTTCACCGTCGGTTCAGCCCGCTATCATGCGATATTCACCCCTTTCGGCAACCGCAACTGGCCGTGGGTCGCCGGCATATATGTGCCTGAATCCGACTTTCTCGGTGAGATCCGCGACAATCAGATATTCAATATCTATCTGGCGATCGCCATCGGCCTGCTGGCCTGTCTGATCGGCTATGCCTTCGCCAATTCCATCGGCAGGCCCATGGCTCGGCTGGGCACCAATGCCACCATCATCAAGGACGGGCGCAAGACCGGCCTGTTGCCCATCGAGAGCCGCTACAGGGAAATAGCCGATACAGTGGATGCCTTCTCGCAGATGGTGGAAAGCCTGCGTGAGGAGGAAAGCAAGAACAAGGAACTGACAAAGGGGCTGCGCCTGGCCCATGCCGAGCTGGAAGCCCGCGTCGATGCGCGCACCCGCGAACTGACCGAGGAAATCATCGAGCGGCGCAAGGCCGAGGAGGCCGCCGAAAACGCCAGCCGCGTCAAATCGAACTTCCTGGCCAATATGAGCCACGAGTTCCGCACGCCGCTGAATGCGATCATCGGCTTTTCCGATACCATCCTGAAACAGATGTTCGGGCCGCTGGGACATCCGAAATATATCGAATATGCCAATGATATTCATGAATCCGGCGTCCATCTGCTGCAGCTGATCAACGATGTACTCGACCTTTCCACCATCGAGGCCGGCAAGCTGGAGCTGCGCTTTGAGCGGGTCAGCATCCCGGCGGTGATCGATATGTGCCTGCGCATCATCCGCCCCCGCGCCGAACAGGGCATGATCGCGCTGATCACCGATATCGCCCCCGATACGCCCGATATCGAAGCCGATGAACTGCGCCTGCGCCAGATCCTGATCAATCTGCTCAGCAATGCCGTGAAATTCACTCCCGAAGGCGGATCGGTCACCATCAGCACCCGCCGCCTGCCTAATGGCGGGGTGGCCATATCGGTACGGGATACGGGGGTCGGCATGGACCAGGCCGGTATCGAGCATGCGCTGACCCTGTTCGGCCATGCCAACAGCAGCCTGGCACGCAAGCATGAAGGCACCGGCCTCGGGCTGCCGCTGACCAAGGAGCTGGTGGAGGCCCATGGCGGCATCCTGATCCTGGACAGCGCCGTCGGCGTCGGCACCACCGCCACGGTGCAGTTCCCGCCCGAACGCAGCGTCGGATAGGCGCTTCCATGCGGCAATATGCCGCAGTTTATTTCCGCCGGGCCGCCATATATTGCATTGCACAAAATATTGCTGCATTGCAATATGGTTAATTCACGAGGCGAAAATGTTTCACACATCCAAGACCGGCGGCTGCCAGTGGCCCATGTGGCCCCACGATGCCGCACCCAACCATCAGTATTGCGGCCGGCGCCGCAAGGAGAACAGCTCCTACTGCCCGGAGCATTACCAGCTTTCCATCCGCTCCTCCGAAGAGGAAGACACGGCGGTCTTCGTACGTCGCAAGGCGGCCTGAGATCTGCGGCGCGGTACTTGTTTCCGCCCCCTGAACGGGGTGCGGCATTTCGCCCGCTCTGCCCGGCCAAAGGCGGGTGTGCGGCGATTTTACAGCTCCGCGATTTATGCTAGGGTCCCCGCGCGGAAGGCCGCCTGCCGGCCTTTCCCGGGTCGGCATACGCCCAGGCATCCCCGTTCCGCAGGGCAGCGGCACGGAGAATTGCAGCCGATTCCGCATCTGGAACCGATTAGAGAACGGAGCAGCACAGTGCAGCTTGACAAAATCGCCATTGGCAACAACCCGCCGATGGACATCAATGTCGTCATCGAAATTCCCGCTGGCGGTACCCCCGTCAAATACGAGGTGGACAAGGAATCGGGTGCCGTGGTCGTCGACCGCATCGTACATACGGCCATGTATTATCCCTGCCATTACGGCTTCATCCCCAATACCCTGTCCGATGACGGCGATCCGGCGGATGTGCTGGTTGTCGGAAACTTCCCGCTGCCGCCCGGTGTGGTCATCCGCGCCCGCCCGGTCGGCGTTCTGGTGATGGAGGATGAAAGCGGTATGGATGAGAAAATCCTCGCCGTCCCTCATGACAAGGTGCACCCCTATTACAGCGATGTGGCCCGTTATACGGACCTTCCCGATGTTCTGATTGAGCAGATCGCCCATTTCTTCGAACACTACAAGGACCTGGAAAAGGGCAAATGGGTCAAGGTGCGCGAATGGGGCGATGAAAAGGTTGCCGCACGCCTGATCGAGGAATCGATCGAACGGGCCGCCGGGAAATAACCCTCCGGATCCATTCTCCATTGCCTGATGCCGAAAGCGCCGCGACAGCGGCGCTTTCATGTCAGCAACCGATCCTGCAAGACCGGTCCTGCGGGAACACCTGTTCTTGCCGGCTTTTCTTGCAAGCCTCTCCCATCCCCCTTACCGTAGCCACCTGCAATCAATAAAGGGGGTGGCTCATGACAACGCAGGCGCCGACAGATATCGAAATCGCCCAGGCGGCGGACAAGCAGCCGATCGAAGACATCGCAGCCCGGCTGGACATCCCCGCCGATGCCCTGATCCCTTACGGGCGTGACAAGGCCAAGATCGGCCTTTCCTATATCGAATCCCTGCAGGACAGGCCGGACGGGCGCCTGATCCTGGTCACCGCCATCACCCCGACCCCGGCCGGTGAGGGCAAGACGACAACAACCGTCGGGCTTGGCGATGCACTGAATGCCCTGGGCAAAAAGACCGCCATCTGCCTGCGCGAGCCTTCTCTTGGCCCCTGTTTCGGCCTGAAGGGCGGTGCCGCGGGCGGCGGTTATGCCCAGGTGGTGCCGATGGAAGACATCAATCTGCACTTCACCGGCGATTTTCACGCCATCGGCGCGGCGCATAACCTGCTCTCGGCGATGGTGGATAATCACGTTTACTGGAGCAACGAACAGGGCATAGACATTCGCCGCATTTCCTGGAAACGGGTGGTGGACATGAACGACCGCGCACTCAGGCGGACCACCATCGCCCTGGGCGGCGTTGCCAATGGTTTTCCCCGCGAGGACGGTTTCGATATCACCGTCGCATCCGAAATCATGGCGATTTTCTGCCTTGCGAAGAATCTGGCCGATCTTCAGGAACGTCTCGGGCGCATCACCATTGGCGAGACACGTGACCGCCACCCCGTCACCGCGGCCGATCTGTCCGCCGCCGGGGCCATGACCGCCCTGCTGAAGGATGCGCTGGCGCCGAATCTGGTGCAGCCGCTGGAAAACAACCCGGCCTTTGTCCATGGCGGTCCCTTTGCCAATATCGCTCATGGCTGCAGCTCCCTCATCGCCACCCGCGCCGCCCTGAAGATGGCCGATTACGTGGTGACCGAGGCAGGCTTCGGTGCCGATCTCGGGGCCGAGAAGTTCTTCGACATCAAATGCCGCAAGGGGGGCCTGAAACCCGATTGCGCCGTCATCGTCGCCACCATACGGGCCCTGAAAATGCATGGCGGGCTGGGCAAGGAAGAACTGACCACGCCAAATGTGGATGCGGTTCGGGCCGGGCTGGTCAATCTCGGCCGGCATATCCGCAATATCGGCCTGTTCGGCGTGCCCGCCGTGGTTGCCATCAACCGCTTCACCGGCGACAGCGATGAGGAAGTGCAGGCTGTCATCGATTACTGCCGTGAATATGGTGTCGATGCCTATCCCTGCACCCACTGGGCCGCTGGCGGCAAGGGGGCGATCGATCTTGCCCGGCGCGTCGGCGAGCTTGCCGACAGCGCTACCAGCCAGTTCCGTACCCTTTATGATGATGATCTGCCCTTATGGGAAAAGGCCCGCACCATCGCCCGATCGCTTTACGGTGCCGATGATCTGATCGCGGACAAGAAAATCCGCGCCCGCTTCGCACATTTTCAGGAAAACGGCTACGGCCACTTCCCGATCTGCATGGCTAAGACGCAGTACAGCTTCTCAACCGATCCTTCCCTGAAGGGGGCACCCAGCAATCATGTGGTGCCGGTGCGCGATATCCGCCTGTCATCGGGGGCCGAATTTCTGGTTGTCATCTGCGGCGATATCATGACCATGCCGGGCCTGCCGCGCAAACCGGCCGCAACCGGCATCCATGTCGATGAACAGGGGCGGATCAGCGGCCTGTTCTGACCCGGATGACCGCCCCCCTGACAGAAGGCACTATCATGTATCAACTGCATTATTACCCTGGCAATGCCAGTTTCGCCCCTCATGTACTGCTGCGGGAGATCGGCGCCGATTTCGAACTTGCCCTGGTCGATCGCGGGCGCAATGCCCAGAAGGATCCGGCATATCTGAAGCTGAACCCCGCCGGGCGCATTCCGGTGCTGATCGACGGCGATCTCGTTCTGTTTGAATCCGCAGCCATCTGTCTGCATCTGTGCGACCGCCACCCTGACAGCGCGCTGGCCCCTCCCCTCGGCAGCGATGAACGGGCCCATTTCTACAAGTGGATGATGTTCATGACCAACACCATCCAGCCGGATGTCCTGATTTTTTATTACAGCGACCGCTATACGGATGATCCGGCCTGCGCCCCCGCGCTGCGCCGGGCGGCAGAGCAGCGACTTACCGGCTGGTTTGACATGGTGGAAAAGAGCATTGATCCTGACGGCCCCTGGTTTCTGGGCAGGAATTACAGCGCCGCCGATGCCTATCTGCTGATGCTTGCCCGCTGGGGACGGGGGCTGAGCACGCCGCCACGCGACATGCCGCGACTGCGCGCCCTGCTCGACCGTATACTGGCCAGAGATGCTGTGCAGAAGGCCATTGCCGCGGAAAAAATAGAGGGGCCCTTTCTCGGCGGTTGATTTTCCCGGCGGCTGATTTTTCCGGTGGTTGATTTTTCAGTGGCAAAGGGATCACCGCCCACCCGCAACGACCGGTCCGTTGGCGGAAACCCTTCGGCCATGCAGCGCGACCCTGTCCACGCACCCTTGTTCAAAGGGAGCTCAGAGGGATGGTCCCAGCAGCATGCGTTCCGCCGCGGGCTGAAAGAATTCGATCACCCCGCCCAGCAGGATGCCCAGCAGCTTCAGCTTGCCATAAGGCCGG
>CAYXDL010000002.1:0-9987 GCA_964463775.1 uncultured Hyphomicrobiales bacterium | reverse complement strand
TGGGTCCGCCGCCGGGCGATTTTCAGAAACAGCCAATACAGAAACGGCAAGGCGAAGGGGGTGAACAGCGTCCAGTCTCCGAGCGCCCAGGGGACATTCCCCAGCAATTCGATGACCGGTGAAAACAGATCATACAGCCAATCACCGAAACGGCCGAGAACGGCCGACACCGAAAGGGATTCATTCATCGTTCAACCCTGCCCCCTGCAAACCGGCCGGTTCCCCGGCCGGCATTTCCTCAGTTACCCAACAACCCCTTCAGCGCCTTGCCCGCATCGGGCAGAAGCGTTTTCTTTTCTTCCGTTGCGCCACCGCTGCTGCCGCCGCTGTCACCGGACGGTGCCGGCACAGCCCCTTTCAGGGCCTTGCCGAGACTGCCACCCAGGCTCTTCTTGATGTTGCCCGCAGCACCGGCTTTTTCAAGCAATGCCTTCGGATCCTTCACCGCAGCGCCGATGGCCCCGGCAAGATCGGGGCGGAAGCTGAGGTTTTCCCATTTCCCTTCAATGATGACCGGTACCATGACACCGCCGACATCCGTTTTGCCGCCTTGCCCCTCCAGAGAGGCCACAGCCTTTGGTTCCACACGGTATTTGATGCTGCGGGCAGGAAGATTGACATCACCCTTGCCGCTGACACGCAAAAGCGGGCTTTTCATGATCAGGTCCGGATTGTTGAGAACACCGTTTGTGATGGTAAACGTGCCGGTCAGTTCGGAAAAATCCGTCTTGGCGGTTTTCGACCCGCCGCCTGAGAAGGCATCGGTGACATTGCGCACCATGGAAGCAAGATTGAAGCCCAGAATGGCGCCATCGGTAAAGGCAAAGCGCCCCTTGCCGTTGAGATTTTTCACCAACCGGCGTTCCGTGCCGCCCTTCGCGGTCACGGCGGCAACGATCCGCCCGGTTCCCTCCAGCCGGCCGAAACCGGCAGCATCCTTGAGCAATCCGGCCAGTTTCACCCCCTGGATGTCCAGGCTGGCCTGAATAGCCGGTATCTTGCGGCCATCAACGGTGACGGCCCCCTTGCCCTGCCCCTCATAAAGCGCCATTTTCGGCAGATCCAGCTTCATCACGCCATCCTTCAGGCGCAGAGTCAGTTCAGTCCGGCCGATGCGTACCGTATTGGTGATGACGGCCCCGGCCGTAACGGTGAAATCGGCATTGGCCGCCTTCATCCCTGACAGATCAATCGGTTCATCACTCCAGTCGGCAGGCTTGCCCGCGTTTTGCGCGGAAGCTGCTTTCTCACCGGCAGAATTCTGTCCTCCCTGATACGGGCGGATATCGAGCGTTTCGATATCCAGCCGCCCGGAAAGGGCGGGCACCTGAGCCGTCATATCGGCGGAGAGGGCGCCTTTGCCTTTGATCCTGTCGATGCTGATGCGCGCATCGCTGAAACGCATCCGCCCCGGCGTGGCCGCCACCTTGCCGGACAGGGCAAACGCCCCCAGCGCATCCTTATCGCCGATCTGCAGATCCTGCCCCAGCCAGGCGGCCAGTTTCCTGACCGAGGCGATCTTCATATCGACCGTGCCATCGACGCTCATCCCGCCCTTGCGCGATATCCCGCCCTCGAAATCCACGGAGAAAAGGTCGCTTTTCTTGCTGACCCTGAACGCACTCCGTCCCCCCTCGAACAGCGGACGCAGGGACGGGCTGGAAAGGTTGAGCGTGATGGTTTTTCCCTTGTAATCGACCGCGCCGTTCAGGGCGAAGGGGCTGTCAAGGTCCGGCAGGCTGATATCGACATTGATCGCCGCCAGAGTCACTTTCTGCCCGCTTCTGCGGTCATTGTAGGACAGGGAACCATCGACAAGGCGGACATCACCCAGATTGATTTCGGGCAATTCTTCAGCCTCTGCGCCGCTCTTGCCGCTGTCGCCGGTTTCTTTCTCCTCTTCCGTGGCGGCGGACTTACTCATCCGCCAGTTCGCCGTACCGTCAGGCAGGACCTCCAGATTGATCACCGGCTCGATCAGCACCAGACGGTCAAGCCGGACCGTGCCGCCGAGCAGGGGCAGCAACTGCAGTTCCAACCGTATCTTCCTGATGGAGGCCATGTCGGCGGCTTCGGCACCCGGCGCATTGGACAAGCGCACATCATCTGCCGCCAGAGCGATGGACGGAAACAGGGACAAGGACATTTCACCGCCGATCACCAGATCCCGCCCGGTGCTTTGTTTGACCGCGGCGATCGCCTGATCGCGGAAGGTCTCCACCGGAATGAGAAAAGGCAGAACAACCACCGCCGCAACCAGAAGCACGACGATGACCAGAATACCCGCCAGCAGCTTTTTCATGACCTCAATCCCTGTTTCAAGCGTTTGTTTCCACGGTCTGCCCGTTGCGTATTATTCGTTACGCATGGCGGCGATTTTCTTGTCCGTATTGTACTGGCTGAGCGCATAAACCGACCAGATCGCCGCGGGGATCCAGCCAATCACGGTTATCTGAAGAATCAGGCAGATAATCCCGGCAAGCGGGCGGCCAATGGTGAAAAAGCCCAGCCAGGGCAGAAGAATGGCTATCAGAAGGCGCATGACATCTCCTCACTTCACTGAAAACAAAAAAGGCCCGTTCCGTTTCAGACAGGTTCCGTTTCAGACAGGTTCTGCTTCAGACAGGGCGCGTATGACATACGGCACCCATGATCCGGAACCGGCGGAGCAGCCGGAAACGGGTGAAGGCCGGGAGATTCCTCCCCCGGCCGCCATCATCATGAAACGGATGGGCATGAAACCCGCGCTTATTTCACCGTCACGGTGATCGTGACACGACGGTTCAGCGCCTCACGCTTGCCATCGGGCGTGACCACCGCCGGTTCCTTTTCGCCCAGGCTGTTCATGCGGATCTTCAGCGCCGGAACACCGGCATCCATCAGCGCGAAGGCAACGGCCTCGGCCCGGCGTTCGGCCAGTTTGGCGTTATAGCTGTCGGAACCGGAACGATCCGCATGGCCGCGCACGGTAACGAACATCTTCTTACCCGCATATTTGGCCACTTCACGCACTTTGGCCATGCCCGCGGGGGTCAGCTTGTCGCTGTTGAAGTCGAAATAGATGATCCAGCCTTTGGGCTTCGGCGCCATGGGCTCCGCCTTCTTCACCGGCTTTTTCATCATCGGCTTCTTCATCATGGGTTTTTTCATCATCGGCGCCGGTTTCATCGCCGCCTCGATCTTTTCCATCGCCACGATGAAGGCATCCCGGCATTCATTGATGTCCTTCTGCTGGCGATTGGCTTCGCTTTCCTCCTCGATCCAGCAGTCATACATCGCCTGCGCCCGGGCCGTCAGCTCCGGCCATTTGCCGGCCGCACCTGCATTCAGCACTGCCATCAGCCGGTCACGCGCGCCTGAGAGCACCGGCACACGGTTCTTCGGAAGCTGCCGCTCCCCCACTTCCTGCGGCAACACCCTGGCCCCTTCAGAGGCTTTCATGGCTTTCAGGGCGAAATAGTCGGAATTGCCGTAATCGGCCTCGGCATATTCTTCCTTGGCGATGCTCAGATAATCCTGATAAAGATATTTGCCGAAAGCATCGCCCTTCGGTGCCAGGCCTTCCGCTTTCTGAAGCTGCGTCCCCGCACACCCTGCCAGCACCACCGTGCCAAGCAACACGGCCACAGCCTTGAAATTGATCATCTTGATACTCTCCCATCCTGAGTCAGTCGGTAAAGTCAGGGTTTTCCCCGGTGCCGGACTGGCGCTGGTGACACCCGCCGACATCCGATATTCCGCAATCTTCGCGGAAAACAGATATCCGCAGGTTTCCCTGCCTTCGCATTTCCCCCCGGATTTGTTTCACAGCATTTTAGCGTTTTTATTTTGCCCAAAGCAATGCATAGTTCAGGGTCAAATAAAAAATCATCTCCAGCGTGCGGCTTGAGGAAAGATGCGCAGTGAGGGGCCGACGCCCGACCGGGAAGCAACGGCAGGTACCGCAATCTGCATGAAGTAAAAGAGGAACAACCATGACATCAGCTGATGCATTGACCATTGCCACCGCCTATGGCCTGAACATCATGACCGCCGCCATCATTCTGATTGTCGGCTGGTGGCTGTCCGGCAAGGCGGCCGCCGCGGTGCGCAAGGTATTGCGCAAGGCACCGTGGATGGACGATACCCTGCTGCCGCTGGCCGGCACCCTTGTCAAATACACGATCATCATCATTACCATCCTGGCCGTCCTCGACCGATTCGGTGTCGAAACCACCAGCATCATCGCGGTTCTGGGCGCTGCAGGACTGGCCATCGGTCTGGCCCTGCAGGGCACGCTCAGCAATGTGGCCGCCGGGGTCATGCTGCTGGTTCTGCGCCCCTTCAGGGTCGGTGATGCGATCGAAGTGGCCGGACAGGCCGGTACGGTGAAGAAGATCGACCTGTTCACCGTGGAACTGCATTCGGCAAACAATGTCTTCATCTCCATCCCCAATTCGACGGTCTGGAACAGCACCATCGTCAATTACTCGCGCAATCCCACCCGCCGGATCGATCTGACAATCAGCATCGGTTATGACGATGATATCGATCATGCGATGAAGGTTCTGGAAGAAATTCTGCAGGCAGATGAGCGCATCCTGCCCGATCCGGCCCCCATGACGGCGGTGAAGGCACTGGGCGAATCCTCGGTCGATCTGGCAGTCCGGGCCCATACCAGGACCGCCGATTACTGGAATGTTCTGTTCGATCTGCAGAAAACCATCAAACAGCGTTTCGATGCGGAAAAAATCTCCATCCCCTATCCGCAGCGCGACATTCACATGATCGGCGAAAAACCGGCGCCAGCGAAGAAAACCACGACGCGGCGCAAAACCGCCACCAGCAAAAAACAGGCTTAACGAAGCTGCATCGCCCCGCTATCATGGCTTTTGCTTTAAACTTAAAGAAACCCTGATGGCGGGGCTCTGCGCCCCTGCATTTCACGAAGCCTCCCCTCACGTCACGGAGACGGTCTCTTGCTTTACGGATATACGGCACTCATCATTGGCCTGACGTTATTTCTGGGCGTTCACCTGATCTTTCTGCTGCCCGGTGTGCGGGAGCGTTTCATCAATGCCATCGGCCTCATTCCCTACAAGCTGGGCTTCGCCGTCATCGCCGGCACCGGCCTGTATCTTGCCTGGACCGGCCGGGCGGAAGCCTCTTACCGGGAAATCTGGAATATCGGCCCGGGCGGGCTGCATATCGCCCTGACACTCATGCCCTTTGCCATCCTGCTTGTTGCCGGGGCCTACCTGTCGCCGGGCGGCAAACGGCTGGCCCGCCACCCGATGCTCAGCGGGGTTGCCATCTGGGCTTTTGCCCATCTTCTCGCCAATGGGGACCTCGCCTCCGTAATGTTTTTCGGCGGCATTCTGGCTTTCAGCATCATTGCCCAGTTCATGAGCGATGCACGCCTGCGCCGCCAGGACCCGCAAAAATGGAATGACCTGGCCCGCACCACCAGCCGCATCCCCTTTCTGGCGTTGCTGCAGCGGCGGACCCGCGATCTGCCGCCGCTTGGCGGCTGGCCCATCGTTGCCACCATCATTCTCTACCCGGCCCTCGTTTTCGGCCATATCTACATCACCGGCATCGCCCTGGTGGCAAGCTGAACCGGCGACAGGCTGAACAAGGGCCAACCATGCGCATCGACACCCGCGAGGACTGCATCACTGCCGATGAGAATGATCCGCTCCGCGCCTGCCGGGAGCGTTTCCTCCTGCCGGAAGGGCTGATTTATCTCGACGGCAATTCCCTCGGCCCCCTGCCACGGGCCACCCCCGACCTGCTGAACCGGGCAGTGAAGGAGGAATGGGGCCGGGATCTGATCGGCAGCTGGAACAGCCATGGCTGGATGGCCCTGCCCGAGAGCCTCGGTGACCGGATCGGGGAACTGACCGGCGCCGCGCCGGGGCAGGTGGTCGTGACCGATTCGACCTCCGTCAATCTTTACAAGCTGCTGTACGCCGCGCTGGCCTTGTGCCCGGGGCGCGGGATCATCCTGTCGGAAGAGGGCAATTTTCCGACCGATCTGTATATCGCCCAGGGGCTGGAAGAACGGGCAGAGCTGCGCATGGTGGCACGCGGAGAATTACCTGCCGCCATCGATGAAAGCGTTGCCGTACTCATGCTGACCCAGGTCGATTACCGCACCGGCGCCCTGTGGGACATGAAGGAAATGACGCGGGCGGCGCATGATGCCGGGGCACTGATCCTTTGGGATCTGTCGCACAGCGCCGGCGCGCTTCCCGTCGATCTTGACGGCTGCGGCGCCGATCTGGCCGTGGGTTGTGGCTACAAATATCTCAATGGCGGGCCGGGTGCCCCCGCCTTTCTCTATGTTGCACGCCATCTTCAGGAAGAAATACGAAACCCCCTGAGCGGCTGGATGGGACATGCCGCCCCCTTCGATTTCTCCACGGATTATGCCCCTGCTCCCGGCATCCGGCGCATGCTTTGTGGTACCCCTTCGGTCCTGGCGCTGCGCGCGCTGGAAGCGGGGCTTCAGACCTTCGCGGATACGGACATGGCGGCCCTGCGCGAAAAATCCCTGGCCCTGACCGGATTGTTCATGGCTCTGGTGGAGCGACGCCTTCCGGCGGATACCTTTGAGATCGTCACCCCGCGCGAAGAGCATCTGCGCGGCAGCCAGGTTTCCATCCGCCATACCGGGGGCTATGCCTTCATGCAGGCCCTGATCGAAGCCGGCGTGACCGGCGATTTCCGCAGCCCCGACCTGATGCGCTTCGGCTTCACGCCGCTCTATACCCGCTTTACCGATGTCTGGGATGCGGTGGAGCATATGGTGGCAATTCACAGGGACGGACGCTGGCGTGACAAGCGCTACAACCGCAGACAGGCCGTGACATGAGCGAGAACGGAGACAGGGACGATCACATGGCGGGGGCCCGCCTCGATTTCAGCAAGGCCATGAGCTATGGCGATTATCTGGACCTCGACAAGCTGCTCTCCTGCCAGAATCCCTTATCGGACAGCCATGATGAAATGCTGTTCATCATCATCCATCAGGCAACGGAATTATGGCTGAAGCTGGCCGTTCACGAACTGTCGGCAACCCTGCCCTTCATCCGGGCGGGCAATCTGCGCCCGGCATTCAAGATTCTTTCCCGCGTCGCCCGGATCCAGAGCCAGCTTTTCCAGTCCTGGGAAGTGCTCTCGACCATGACACCGGCCGATTACCTGGCCTTTCGCGACAGTCTCGGTTCCTCTTCCGGCTTTCAGTCACACCAATACCGGATGATGGAATTTCTGCTCGGCAACAAGAACGCCCGGCTGATGGAACCGTTTCGCCACCGCCCGGAAATCTTTGCGGCACTTCAGGCCGTGCTCGATGCGCCCGGCCTGTATGACGAAGCGGTCATGCTGCTGTCCCGCCGCGGGCTGAAAATCGCCGGGGAACGCCTGAACCGCGACTGGCGCCAGCCCTGCCAGCCCGATGCCAGCGTCGAAGATGCCTGGCTGACCGTATACCGCGATACGCAGACTTACTGGGATCTGTACGAGCTTGGCGAAAAACTCGTCGACCTGGAGGAAGCCTTCCGCCGCTGGCGTTTCCGCCATCTGACCACGGTGGAACGCACCATCGGCATGCGCCGGGGCACCGGTGGCACCGCCGGTGTCGGCTATCTGGTCAAGGCACTGGAAATCCGCCTGTTTCCGGAATTATGGGATATCCGTACCCGTCTGTGAGCTGTCGCCACCCCTCACTCATTCCAGCCGCGCCGGTGGCAGCGGATCCCTGAAACGGGCCGGGCGACGGGCGGCATTGGCGCTCATCTGTTCGTTCAGATCCTCCCCCATAAGCATGGCCGCATTCCAGACGGAAATGTAATCGAGCGCATCGGCAACGCTGTGGTCACGGGTGTAATTCAGCATTTCCTTGGTGCCGCGAATGGCCATCGGCGATTTTTCGGCAATCGTTTTTGCAATCTCGCCGACGCCGACACGCAGGGCCGTTTCATCCTCGTAAACCGCATTCACCAGCCCGGCGGCGCGGGCCTCGGCCGGATGCAGCTTGCGTCCCGTATAGGCCAGTTCCCGCGCCAGCCCCTCGGGAATGATGTGGGGCAGGCGCTGCAGGGTACCGACATCGGCAACCATGCCGATATTGATTTCCTGAATGCAGAACCAGGCATCGGCCGTGCAATAGCGCATGTCGCAGGCGGAAATCATGTCGATCCCGGCGCCGATACAGGCCCCCTTCACGGCGGCAATGACGGGAACCGGGCATTTTTCAATTGCCGTGAAACAGTCCTGAAGCCGCAGAATCGTTTCGCGCAGCCGGGCACGGGCACGCACGGGCTCCTCGTCCATGAACCCCTGCCCCAATGCCATCAGCGCCCCCAGATCGATGCCCGAAGTGAAATTCACACCTTCCGCCTCGATGATCACACAGCGTATTTCCGGCCTTTCCGGCACCGATTGCAGAGCCGCGGAAAAGGCCGTCCACATCGGCAGGTTCATGGCATTATGCTTTTCCGGACGATTGAGGCGCAATCTGGCCACCGCGCCCTCGACGATGAAATCAATACCGCTTGCCGTCATTGTTTTTCCCTTGCATCCTGACCCGGAGCGGCGGACATTTCCGCCTGTCATCATCCATGCTAATGGCTGAAGCGCGCCGGCGCCAGCTTCGGGGGAAGAGATGCCGAAAACCGAAACCATTGTTCTGCCGCACAGCCTGCCGGGAACCGGCAGGGAATTGCGCGTTTACCGCTATGGCACACCCGGGCAAGGACCCAAGGCCTATATTCAGGCCTCCCTGCATGCCGATGAACTGCCGGGCGGCATCGTGGCCCATCATCTGATCCGCCTGCTGGAGGCGGAGAATGTAACCGGAGAGCTTGTTATCGTGCCATCGGCCAATCCGATTGGCCTGGGGCAATTCGCCTTCAACCACCATATCGGCCGCTATGAGACGGGCAGCGGCGAAAACTTCAACCGGAATTTTCCCGATCTCTATGCCCTGACCAGGGACAAGCTTGCCGCCGTTCTCGGCCCGGATGAGGAGGAAAACCGCCGTCTGGTCCATATGGCCGTGGCAGCGGCACTGGACGAACAGACCCCGGAAAACGAAAACGCGGCGCTGAAACTGACGCTCACACGCCTGGCCCATGATGCCGATATCGTCCTCGATCTGCACTGCGATTACGAAGCGCTGATGCATATCTATCTGGGCAGCGATCTGTGGCCTGAGGCACGTGACCTCGCCGGAGACCTCGGTGCCCCCGTCACCCTGCTGGCCCATGCCTCCGGCGGCAATCCCTTCGATGAAACCTTCAGCACCCTGTGGTGGCAGCTGCGCCAAAACGCGCCTGAAGGTGCCGCCATTCCCCTGGGCTGCCTGTCGGCGACGGTGGAACTGCGCGGACAGGCCGATATTGACGATACGACCGCCCGGCAGGATGCCGAAGCCCTGCTGCGTTTTCTGAAACGGCGCGGCGTTGTCGCGGGAGACCCCGGTCCGCTGGCGGAACCGCCGGGCGAGGCAACGCCGCTGAACGCCTGTGAACTGGTACGCGCGCCGGCAGGCGGCATCATCATCTTCAAGGCATCCCTGGGCGATATGATCAGGGCAGGGGATATGGTTGCTGAAATCCTCGACCCGGTAACACAGGAACGCCATGCGGTCACGGCCCGCACCGACGGGTTGCTGTTTTCACGCTTCAACCAACGCTGGACACGGCCGAATGAGGCCATCGCCAAAATTGCCGGTACCACCCCCCTGCCCGACCGCCAGGGCTATCTGATGGAGGATTGAGAATGGCGCTGGATTACGACCGGCTTCTTGGCATGCGCACCGAAACCAGGACCTTCGCCTATGATTTCAAGGCGACGCTGCTTTACAACATCCTCGTCGGCATGGGAACGGACCCGGTGAACGAGGAGGAAAAGCCCTTCTTTTTCGAACGGAATCTGAAGGCCGTGCCCAGCCTGGCCACCACCATCACCTGGGACAGCACCCTGTTGGAAAAAGCCGGC
>CAYXDL010000001.1:0-23763 GCA_964463775.1 uncultured Hyphomicrobiales bacterium | reverse complement strand
CCCACCACCAGCAGCGCATCCAGCCCCAGCGCCACGTTTTCGGCCCGGATCAGCTCGATCACCGCCAGCAACCCGGTGGACATGATGGCAGTGATCGACATCAGCATGGAAAACCGCGCCGCATCGACCCGGTTCAGCCCCAGAAGCCGCCCGGCGGTGATGGTGATACCCGAACGGCTCGTTCCCGGCACCAACGCCAGAATCTGCGCAAAACCAAAGACCAGCGCCCCGCCAAGGCGCATATCCTTAAGGCTGCGTTCGGTCGGCGCCAGCCGGTCGGCAGCATAAAGCGCGATACCGAAACCCAGCATTGTCCAGCCAATCACCTTCATCGACCGCAGCGCATCGCTGAGGCCGCTGTAATAAAAGGCCAGCCCCGCCAGGCCGAGCGGTATGGTCGCCACCACCACATACCAGAACAGGCGCCGGTCGGCCGCCGCACGCTCATCGCGCCGTCCCAGAACCGCCGTCGCCATGGCCAGCACATCCTTGTTGAAATAAAGGATGACAGCCAGCAGCGTACCGACATGAGCGGCAACATCGATCAGCGGCCCCTGATCGGGCCAGTCGGTGAACTGCGGCACCAGAATCAGGTGAGCGGAGGAGCTGATGGGAAGAAATTCAGTGATTCCCTGGACCAGGGACAGGACAAGGATATGCAGAAACGACATGATTACGCCCCGATAAGACTGCCCCCTGACATGGGGCTGAACCGTTATATCACCGGCAAAGGGGATTGAAAAAAGGCATTATCATGAACATCCGGCCGATATAGTCCCATATCGGAACTATATTTTTAACCGATTCCATGCCCCAGGCTTGCTTTGGCGCTGTGTCAGAAGCTGCGACAAAATATTAGGTAATATATGCTGACCTATATGGTGGTTTTTGCTCGCCACGGCCTGAATTTTATTCTATACAGCACAGGCGTTTCGTATCGCCTTCATCCGTCAGGGCGGGAAGCAGGTGCCGCGGCCTGATGCGGCGGCACATCCTCCGGCAGATCACTGCCGCGTTTTCCGCCCGTCCCTGTTCATGGTGTCGTTTCCGTTTCAGACCCGCCACTCCGGGTCCGGACAGGTGACCCTGATACTAAGGGACAATACGGTAAGCGCCGCAAAGCGGCGAGGCGTCGGAACGAAGTGAAAAAGGCACGGAACAGAAGGCAAGGCTGCATGGCTGAAAAAATGTTGAAATTCATCGATATCCCCCAGCGCATGCCCGAAAAGCGCGATACCGATGAACGGCGCCATGATTTCAACGAAATCTACCGGGAATTCGACGATCAGGAGGCCCGGACCCAGGCTTCGCGCTGTTCGCAATGCGGCATTCCCTTCTGCCAGGTCCATTGCCCGGTTCAGAACAACATCCCCGACTGGCTGCGCCTGACGGCAGAGGGACGGCTGGAAGAAGCCTATGCCGTCAGCCAGGCAACCAACAATTTCCCCGAAATCTGCGGCCGCATCTGCCCGCAGGACCGCCTGTGCGAAGGCAATTGCGTCATCGAGAAGGATTTCCATTCAGTCACCATCGGATCGGTCGAGAAATACATCACCGATACCGCCTGGGAAAAGGGCTGGGTCAAACCCGTCACCCCGACCCGGGAACGGGAGGAAAGCATCGGCATCATCGGCGGCGGACCCGCCGGTCTGGCCGCTGCCGAGGAACTGCGCCGCCGCGGCTACAGGGTCACGGTCTATGACCGCCATGACCGCATGGGCGGGCTGCTGATTTATGGCATTCCCGGCTTCAAGCTGGAAAAGAGCGTGGTCATGCGCCGCACCCGCCTTCTGGAGGAGGCGGGCATCGAACTGAAGAGCAATTTCGCCGTCGGCCGCGATGCCGGACTGGACGAGCTGCGCCAGCGTCATGACGCCATCCTCATCGCCACCGGCGTCTACAAGGCCCGCGATCTGGAACTGCCGGGCAGCGGGCTGAGTGGCGTTCATCAGGCGCTCGATTACCTGATCGCCGCCAACCGCAAGGGGCTGGGTGACAAGGTTCCCGATTTCGATTCCGGTCTGCTGGACGCCCGGGGCAAGCATGTGGTCGTCATCGGCGGCGGCGATACGGCCATGGATTGCGTGCGCACTGCCATCCGTCAGGAGGCGGCCTCGGTAACCTGCATGTACCGCCGCGACCGCGCAAACATGCCCGGTTCCATGCGCGAGGTACGCAATGCCGAGGAGGAGGGCGTGCATTTCGAATGGCTCTCCGCCCCGCGCGCCCTGCTCGGCGATGATGCCGTCACCGGGGTACGCGCCATCCGCATGCGCCTATCCCGCCCCGATTCCTCCGGCCGGCAGACGCCGAAGCCCATTCCGGAAACCGACTTCACGCTGAAGGCCGACATGGTGATCAAGGCGCTGGGCTTCGATCCTGAGGATGTGCCCCGCCTCTTCGGCTGTCCGGAACTGGAAGTAACCCGCTGGGGTACGGTGAAGATCGATCACCGCAGCATGATGACCCCGCTGGAAGGCGTATTCGCCGCCGGCGACATCGTCCGCGGCGCCAGCCTCGTCGTCTGGGGCATCCGTGACGGGCGCGATGCCGCCGAAAACATTCACCACTATCTGCTGAACCGCCGGACGTTGCAGGCCGCAAGCGCCTGAAGGCAGGAGAGAAGACATGAAATTCATCGATGATTGGAAAAAGAACGCCGCCCTGCTGGAAGCGGAGGGCATGTACGACCCGGCCGATGAACATGCCTCCTGCGGGGTCGGCATGGTCGCCGCCATAGACGGACAGCCCAGCCGCCGTGTCGTCGAGGCCGGCATCCGGGCACTGAAAGCCGTCTGGCACCGCGGCGCCGTCGATGCCGACGGCAAGACCGGCGATGGCTGCGGCATTCATGTGCAGATTCCGCAGGATTTCTTCAAACAGCACATCGCCCGCACCGGCCATGCCATTTCCGACGGCAAACTGGCCGTCGGCATGGTGTTTCTGCCGCGCACCGATCTCGGCGCCCAGGAACGCTGCCGTTCCATCGTCGAACGCGAGATCCTTCGCTTCGGCTATCACATCTATGGCTGGCGCCAGGTGCCGGTCGATTCCTCGATCATCGGCGAAAAGGCCAATGCCACCCGCCCGGAGATCGAGCAGATCATGATCGATAACCGGGCCGGGCTGGATGACGAGCGCTTCGAACGCGACCTGTACATCATCCGCCGCCGGATCGAAAAACAGGCCCTGGCCGAACATATCAGCGAGTTTTACATCTGCTCCCTGTCCTGCCGCTCGGTGATCTACAAGGGCATGTTCCTGGCCGAACAGCTCAGCGAATTCTATCCCGACCTGCAGGACGAACGCTTCGTTTCCAATTTCGCCATCTACCACCAGCGCTATTCCACCAACACCTTTCCGACCTGGCGGCTGGCACAGCCCTTCCGCATGCTGGCCCATAACGGCGAGATCAACACCCTGCGCGGCAACGTCAACTGGATGAAGAGCCATGAAATCCGCATGGTTTCGGAAGCCTTCGGTGAGCGCGGCGAGGATATCAAACCCATCGTGCAGGCCGGGTCCTCCGATTCGGCGGCGCTGGATGCGGTGTTCGAGGTATTGGTGCGCGCCGGACGTCAGGCCCCGCTGGTGAAAACCCTGCTGATCCCCGAATCCTGGTCGAAAAGCACCACAATGCCCGAAAGCCACCGGGCGCTGTACAGCTACTGCAACACGGTGATGGAACCGTGGGACGGTCCGGCCGCCGTGGTTGCCACCGACGGACGATGGATCGTTGCCGGCATGGATCGCAGCGGCCTGAGACCGATGCGTTACACCATCACCGATGACGGCATGCTGGTAGTCGGTTCCGAGGCGGGCATGGTTCCGGTACCGGAACAGAATGTCCGGGAAAAAGGACGCCTCGGACCGGGGCAGATGATCGCCGTCGATCTGAAGGAAGGCCGGTTCTACCATGATCAGGAAATCAAGGATGTTCTGGCCCATGAGCATCCTTACGAGGAATGGGTGCAGAACATCGTCCATCTCGACCCGGAGCTGGCCGAGGCACCGGAAGCCCCCCTGTTCAGGGATGAGGATCTGAAACGCAGGCAGATTGCCGTCGGCCTGACGCTGGAGGATCTGGAAATGGTCCTGCAGCCGATGGTCGAGGATGCCAAGGAACCGATCGGTTCCATGGGCGATGATACGCCGCTGGCGGTACTGTCGAAGAAGTATCGCGGCCTGCACAGCTTCTTCCGCCAGCAGTTTTCCCAGGTGACCAACCCGCCGATCGATCCGCTGCGCGAATACCGGATCATGAGTCTGAAAACGCGGCTCGGTAATCTCGGCAACGTGCTGGCGCAGGATTCGAGCCAGACCGACATTCTGCTGATGGAAAGCCCGATCCTGACCAACGGAGAATTCGCCGCCGTGCGGGCACGCATGGGTGATTCGGTCGCTGAAATCGACTGCACCATGCCCGCCGGCAACGATGATGAGAGCCTGCTGCAGACCGAGATCGCCCGTATTCAGCGCGAGGCGGAGGATGCGATCCGCGGTGGTTGCGAGCATCTGATTCTCACCGATGAAAACACCGGTCCCGACCGCGTCGGCATTCCGATGATTCTGGCCACCGGCGGCATCCACACCCATCTGGTGGATGAGGGGCTGCGCACCTTCACCTCACTGAATGTGCGTTCGGCCGAATGCCTCGATGTTCATTACGCTGCCGTTCTGATCGGTGTCGGCGCCACCACGATCAATCCCTATCTGGCGCTTGATGCCATTGCCGAACGCCATGCCCGGGGCCTGTTCGGCGATCTGTCGCTGAAGGAATGCGTGCGCAATTACAAGACCGCCATCGACCAGGGGCTGCTGAAGATCATGTCCAAGATGGGCATTTCGGTCATCAGCTCCTATCGCGGCGGCTACAATTTCGAGGCTGTCGGCCTGTCACGCACCCTGGTGGCCGATTTCTTCCCCGGCATGCATTCGCGCCTGTCCGGCATCGGGCTGACCGGCATTCAGCGCAATGCCATCCGCCAGCACCGCATCGCCTATGGGGAGGAGTTGCGTACCCTGCCCGTGGGCGGCATCTACAAGTTCCGCGCCAGGGGTGAGGCGCATTCCTTCGACGGACCGCTGATCCATATTCTTCAGCAGGCGGTCAGCCGCGAATCCTATTCGCTTTACCGCAAATACAGCGACGGCCAGAACAGCCTGCCGCCGATCAGCATCCGCGATCTGCTCGATTTCAAATCCGACCGCGAACCGATCTCGATCGACGAGGTGGAATCCATCACCTCTATCCGCAAGCGTTTCATCACGCAGGGCATGTCGCTCGGTGCGCTCAGCGCCGAGGCTCACGAAACCCTGACCATCGCCATGAACCGCATCGGCGCCCGTTCGGTCTCCGGTGAGGGTGGCGAGGGGCCGGAACGCTTCCGCCCCCGGCCCAACGGCGACAATGCCAATTCACCGATCAAGCAGGTGGCATCGGGCCGTTTCGGCGTCACCGCCGAATATCTCAACAACTGCAGCGAGATTGAAATCAAGATTGCCCAGGGCGCCAAGCCCGGCGAGGGCGGGCAGCTTCCCGGCTTCAAGGTGACGGTGGATATCGCCCGGCTGCGCCATTCCACGCCCGGCGTTACCCTGATCTCGCCGCCGCCGCATCACGACATCTATTCGATCGAGGATCTGGCCCAGCTGATTTACGATCTGAAACAGATCAACCCCGATGCCCGTGTCTGCGTAAAGCTGGTGGCCGAAAGCGGCATCGGCACCATCGCCGCCGGCGTCGCCAAGGCTAAAGCCGATGTCATTCTGGTTTCCGGCCATAATGGCGGTACCGGCGCCAGCCCGCTGACCAGCATCAAATATGCCGGCATTCCCTGGGAAATGGGCCTGACCGAAGTCAACCAGGTGCTGACCCTGAACCGCCTGCGCCATCGGGTGACCCTGCGCACGGATGGCGGCATCAAGACCGGACGCGACATCGTCATGGCAGCACTGATGGGGGCGGAGGAATATGGCATCGGCACCATCGCCCTGGTGGCAATGGGCTGCATCATGGTACGCCAATGCCATTCCAACACCTGCCCCGTCGGCATCTGCACCCAGCGGGAGGATCTGCGCAAAAAATTCGAGGGCACACCGGAAAAACTGGTCAATCTGTTCAGCTTCATGGCCGAGGAGGTGCGCGAAATCCTTGCCGGTCTCGGTTACCGTTCGCTGGATGAGATCGTCGGGCGCACGGATCTGCTTTATCAGGTCAGCCGCGGTTCGTCCCATCTCGATGATCTCGATCTCAACCCGCTGCTGACCCTCGCCGATCCGGGCGAATATCCGCGCTACAGTATTGTCGAGGGCCGCAACGAGGTGCCGGAAACCCTGGATGCGCAGATGATCAACGATGCCGAGGCGGTCTTCACCCGCGGCGAGAAGATGCAGCTTGCCTATAATGTGCGCAACACCTACCGGGCCATCGGCACCAAGCTTTCCTCCAAGCTGGTACGGCGCTTCGGCATGAACGGGCTGAATCCGAATCACATCACCGTGCATCTGCGCGGCTCCGCCGGCCAGTCGCTGGGGGCCTTTGCCGTGCAGGGACTGCGCCTGGAAGTCTTCGGCGATGCCAATGACTATGTCGGCAAGGGCCTGTCGGGGGGCACCATCGTTGTCCGCCCGGTACCCTCCAGCCCGCTGAAGTCGAATGAAAACACCATCATCGGCAATACGGTCCTTTATGGTGCCACCAGCGGCAAGCTGTTTGCCGCCGGCCAGGCGGGTGAACGATTCGCCGTGCGCAATTCCGGCGCCATGGCCGTGATCGAAGGCTGCGGCGCCAATGGCTGCGAATACATGACCGGCGGCCGGGTGGCCATTCTCGGCCCTGTCGGTGATAATTTCGGTGCCGGAATGACGGGCGGCATGGCCTTTGTTTATGACAGGGATGACAGTTTCGCCCATCACGTCAACGAGGATTCGATCCTGTGGCTGCGCCTGTCCTCCGCCTATTGGGAAAACGAGCTGCTGGAAATGATCCGCGAGCATGCCCGCGAAACCCAGTCGGCCTTCGCGGCGCAGTTGCTGGCCGACTGGGACATGGCCCGGCGGTATTTCTGGCAGATCTGCCCGAAGGAAATGGAGAGCCGGCTGGAACATCCGTTGCGGGACGAAGAAGAACGCATAACCGCCTGAACCTGTTTCGGGCGGATCCTCGGGCGCGGCTGGCCCTGTTCCCGGCTGCGCCCCTTCTTTGTCCGGGCAGCAGCACTTTCTGCTGTTTGCCGCGACAGAAGAAAAAAACAGCCCCGCCCGTGTTCCGCGCGTGGCACGCTTCGGCTACACTCCGCGCCATGCGAATCCTTTACCATCTGCCCTTGTCCGCCCATTGCCGCCAGGTGCGCATCTGCCTGGCCGAACGTGGGCTGGATGCCGAATTGTGGCCGGAAAAGGTCTGGGAACGCCGGGATGAGTTTCTGGCGCTGAATCCGGCTGGTGAGGTGCCCGTTCTGGTCGAGGACGGCGCCGCGCCGATTTGTGGCGCCTGGGCCATCTGCGAATATATCGAGGATGCCTATGGCAAGGACGATGAGGCGGCAGAACAGGGTAACGCCCCTTCCCTACTGGGCCGCGACCCGGCAGAACGGGCCGAAACCCGGCGCCTGACCGACTGGTTCGCCCGCAAGTTCGATATGGAGGTGACGGAAAACCTCGTCGGAGAGAAACTGCTGAAACGTTTCATGGGTTTGGGTCAGCCCGATTCAGCGGCGATCAAGGCCGGCCGCTACAACATCCACTATCACCTCGATTACATCGCTTGGCTGACGGAACGGCGCAACTGGCTGGCCGGGGATCATTTCAGCCTGGCCGATATCGCCGCCGCGGCCCAGATTTCCTGTGTCGATTATCTGGGCGATGTCCCCTGGGAGGAACATGAACTGGCCAAGGACTGGTATGTCCGGGTCAAATCGCGGCCCTGCTTCCGCTCCATCCTCGCGGATCTGATGCCCGGCTGCCCGCCGCCACCCCATTATGCCGATCTCGATTTCTGATCCGGATATGGGCCGGAGGGCACGTCAGGAAATCATTTCCTTTGCCCGCGCCCAGGGCTTTGACAGTGTCGGCATCGCCGATCCTGAAGCCGTCACGGAGGCGGGAGAGCGGTTCATGGAATTTCTCTCCCTTGACCGCCATGGCGACATGGCCTGGCTGGAGGCCAAGGCCGAACGCCGCCGCCATCCGCGCAATCTGTGGCCCGATGTCCGCTCCGTCATCATGCTGGGGCTGAATTACGGCCCGGCCGAAAACCCGCTGGACAGGCTCGGACACCGGGACCGGGCCAATATCTCCGTCTATGCCCAGGGCAGCGATTACCACAAGCTGGTCAAATCGGCGCTGAAGCGGATCGGCCGCTGGATGGTCGAACGCTGGGATTGCGAAATCAAGGTTTTCGTCGATACCGCCCCGGTGCTGGAAAAACCGCTGGCGGCGGCAGCGGGCATCGGCTGGCAGGGCAAGCATACCAATCTGGTTTCGCCGGAATTCGGTTCATGGCTGTTTCTCGGCGCCATTTACACGACGCTGGATCTGCCCGCCGATCAGCCGGGGCGCAACCGCTGCGGTTCCTGTCGCCGTTGTCTCGACATCTGCCCCACAGGGGCCTTTCCCGCTCCCTATCAGCTCGATGCTCGCCGTTGTATTTCCTACCTCACCATCGAATATGGCGGCCATATCCCGCCCGATCTGCGACGCGCCATGGGCAACCGCATCTATGGCTGTGACGATTGTCTGGCCGTCTGTCCCTGGAACAAATTCGCCCGCCGCAGCCGTGAGGCGAAACTGTTCGCCCGCGCCGAACTGGCCCTGCCGCGGCTGACCGATCTCGCCGCCCTCGACGATGCCGCCTTCCGCGCCCTGTTCACCGCCTCGCCCATCAAGCGCAGTGGCCGCGACCGCATTCTGCGCAATGTCCTGATCGCCATTGCCAACAGCGCCCGCCCTGAGCTGCTGCCGGCGGTGCTGCCGCACCTGGACGATCCATCACCACTGGTGCGGGCCATGGCCGTCTGGGCGCTGGCCTGTCTGGATCCCGAACGTTTCGCTCATGAGCGCGCAGCACGGGCCGCAACGGAACGGGATCCAGGCGTATTGGCCGAATGGAAACGACAGCCGGAAGAATAGCCCGGCCCTATTTCCCCGATTGCGTTTCCGTTTTCACATCCATTGCGGCCAAAGCCGCCCGCGCCGCATCGGCAGCCGGGCCGTAGGGATTGCGGTTGAGCAGGGCAAGCCAGTCGCGCCGGGCGGCCCCCTTCCGCCCGGCAAGGCGGTGCAGATAGCCCCGCTCCAGCAGTGCTTCCGCCATGCCGGGACGCAGGGCGAGTGCCAGTTCCGCATCCTCCATGGCCAGCGACAGCCTGCCCAGATGCCGCCGCGCCGCCGCCCGGAAGGCAAGGGCATCGGCACGGGAAGGATCCAGTTGCAGCACGGTATCGAGGGTCGTTGCCGCCGCATCATAGCGCTGAAGGGCCGCCAGCATGCGCGCATGATCAAGAAGGATACGGATATTCCGGGGCTGCAACTGGCGCGCCCGGGCAAGCGCGGCTTCCGCACGTCGCGGATTTCCGGCCAGAACCCACATATTGCCCGCCTGATCGAGAACCGATGCCGCCATGGTGGCATCATTGCCCGCCTGCATGTCCCGGGCCAGGGATTCAAGGCGCAATGCCGCCGGCTCATATGCCTTCAGCGCCGCTTCCGCCAAAGCCAGACAATGACGGGCGGGAAAGCCGCCGCCCATGTCCCGCCAGGACAACGCTTCCTCCACGGCTGTTTCCGGATCGCCACGCGTTTGTTCGATACAGGCGCGGTAACGCCGCGCTTCGGCAGCATCGGACGTAATCTGCCCGGCCACGGCCATATGCAGCGGCAATATCGTCATCAGACCCGCAAGCCACGGAAATATCACGATTTTTGGCATATTTGCCCGATTCCGGTCATGGAGGCGCCTTTATCTGCGGTCATGCTCGGGATAGTATTTCATCCCCGCGCGTTGATGGAGCCGAGATCATGAAATCACCCCGTGCCCGTGCATTGAAGCAGCTTCCGCTGTATTGCGCCACCGCGATTTTTCTGCTGACGACCGCCGTCCTCTCCGCCCCCGCAGCCCGGGCCGAGCCCGCCAGGGTCGGGGACGATGTGGTCGCTCTGACCCTGACGGTGGAGGACTGGATCAAAACCGAAGGGGCGACCGCTTATGTGGAAATCAATGCCACGCTCAATGACGGTAATGCCGCCGGCATCCGCAATCAGATGTTGCAGGGACTGAGCAAACTGGCTGCGGGAGAATGGCGGCTCACCCGCTTTTCCAGCACCCAGGACCGCAGCGGCCTGCAGCGCTGGAATGCGGCGGCACAGGCACGCCTTGGCGACGATGCGCTGGACGGTCTGCGCAATCGCGCCGCCGGCCTCAGCCGTCCGGGCCTGCGTTTTCGCATCCTCCGCCTTGATTTCACCCCGACGGCGGAAGAACGCGAAACAAGCCGGGCCCTGTTGCGCAAGCGCCTGTATGAGCGCATCGGTCAGGAAATCGTCACCCTTGAGGCGGCCTTTCCCGGACGCCGCTTCCGTCTGAAGCGGCTGGAAACCGACCCGCCTGTGACCGCCCGCCCGGCCATGCTGACAGCCCGCGCCGAAGCCGCCCCCATGGCCAAACAGGCACCCATGAGCATTTCACAGAAAATACGCCTTACGGCCCGTATCGTCCTGGCCGCGCGGCCCTGATCTTCCGATGACAAAGGAAACACCTCACCTCCTCTGTCTTGGCTATGGCTACACGGCCCGTCATCTGCGGGCGGCGCTGCGGCATGCACCGTGGCGCATCACCGCCACCCTGCGCCCGCCGGTAAAAGAAGAACACGATATCCCCATCCTGCCCTTCGATGCCGGTGAAACGGAAGGCACCGCCGCCCTTCGCGCCGCCATCGGGGAGGCGACGCATATTCTCAGCACCATTCCCCCGCAGGGCGTTCACGACCCCGTACTCCGTTCCCTGGGTGATGCCATCCGCAAGGCGGAGCGCCTGCGCTGGGTCGGCTATCTGTCCACTACCGGTGTCTATGGCGATCGCGGTGGTGACTGGGTCGATGAGCAAACCCCGCCGGCGCCGACCACCGAACGCGGGCGGCGGCGGGCGGCGGCGGAACGCGAATGGCTGGATCTGTATCTGTGTGCCGATGTACCGGTGCACATCTTCCGCCTGCCGGGCATTTACGGCCCCGGCCGCAATGCGCTGGAGGCCGTGCGTGGCGGACGCGCCCATATGATCATCAAACCCGGTCAGGTGTTTTCACGCATCCATGTGGAGGATCTGGCCCGGGTGCTGATTGCCTCGATGAACCGGCCGCGCCCCGGTGCCATCTACAATGTCTGCGATGACCTGCCCGCACCGCCGCAGGATGTGACCGCTCATGCCTGCCGTCTGCTGGGCGTGACACCCCCACCCGCCGTGCCCTTCGACAAGACGGATCTCAGCCCCATGGCGCGCTCCTTCTATGCGGAGAACAAGCGCGTGCGCAACGATCTGATCAAGCGGGAGCTGGGTATCACCCTCGCTTATCCGGATTACCGCGCCGGGCTTGAGGCCCTGTTCCGGGCCGGCAATTTCACCTGAAGGCCGCTATTTGTAGGGATCGGCGGCATCGCGCAGCCCGTCCCCCAGGAAATTGAAGGCCAGAACGATCACGATCACCGGCACCATCGGAAACAGCAGCCAGGGCGTGATGACCACGGCATTGATGTTCTGCGCCTCGTTCAGCAGCACCCCCCAGGAGGTCACCGGCGGGCGCAGCCCCAGCCCGAGGAAGGACAAGGCCGTCTCGCCCAGAATCATCGACGGAATCGCCAGGGAAACCGAAGCGATAAGGTGGCTCATGAAGCTCGGCAGCAGGTGGCGGCCGATGATGCGCCCCGGCGAGGCCCCCATAAGCTGGGCCGCGGTACAGAAGTCCTCCTCGCGCAGGGAAAGCAGTTTCGAGCGCACGGCCCGCGCCAGTCCCGGCCAGTCGAGCAGGCCGAGAATGACGGTAATGCCGAAGAACACCAGAATAGGCGACCAGGTGACCGGCAGAGCCGCTGAAAGCGCCATCCATAACGGCAGATGGGGAAAGGAGCTGACCATTTCGATCAGCCGCTGGATGGCATTATCGACCCAACCGCCGTAATAACCCGACAACCCGCCCAGGGTGATACCGAGAATGAAGGAGATCGCCACCCCGACAAGACCGATGGTCAGCGAGATCCGGGCACCATAGATGATGCGGGAGAAAATATCCCGCCCCAGCCGGTCGGTGCCAAGCAGGAAGAAGGTCCCGCCCTCCGCCGGGCAGACCAGATGAAAGTCGCTTTTGAACAGCCCCCAGAAATCATATTTGTCGCCGGAACAGAAAAAACGCAGCTTCTGCACCTTGTCCGGATTGGGCGTGTAGATGCGCTGCAGGGTATTGAGATCCAGCTTGCGGTCATAGCCATAGACGAGGGGGCCGACGAATTCACCCTTGTCGAACACGTGAATCGCCTGCGGCGGGGCGAAAATGTGCCGGGCATTGCGGCTGCGCAGCTCATAAGGGGCAAGCACCTCGGCAAACAGCGCCCCCAGATACACCACGATCAGCAGAATGCCCGAAGCCATGGCCAGCTTGTGGCGGCGGAACTTCCACCACATCATCTGCCATTGGGAGGCCATATAGAATTTTTCCTGCTCCGGCGACAGCTTTTCGACGGACATGGGATCGAAGGGGGCCGGGTTGACCCAGTGTTCGAGACGGTCCTCATTCTGGCTCATTTGCTGGCCCCTCCCCCCAGACGGATTCGCGGATCAAGCACCGCCAGCAGCATATCGGATACCAGCATGCCCAGAACCGTCAGCACCGACAGAAACAGCAGCAGGGATCCCGCAAGATACTGATCCTGGCTTTGCAGCGCCCCGACCAGCAGCGGCCCCACGGTCGGCAGGGACATCACCACCGCCACGATCGCCGAACCGGAAATCAGCGAGGGCAGCAGATTGCCGATATCGGCGACAAAGGGATTGAGCGCCATGCGGATCGGATATTTGATCAGCAGTTTTGCCGGCGACAGCCCCTTGGCCCGGGCTGTGACCACATATTGTTTCTGCAGTTCATCGAGCAGATTGGCGCGGAGGCGGCGAATCATCGACGCCGTCCCCGAAGTGCCGATCACCACCACCGGCGCGATCAGATGTGCCAGCACCGAACGGATCTTCTCCAGCGACCAGGGCTGATCCAGATAGGCCGGATCCATCAGATTGCCGACCGAAATGCCGAAATAGACATTGCCGAAATACATCAGGATCAGCGCCAGCAGAAAATTCGGTGTCGCCAGACCAAGATAGCCGATGAAGGTGAATCCGTAATCACCGATGCTGTACTGACGCGTCGCTGAATAAACCCCGATGGGGAAGGAGACGATATAAACGAACAGCATCGAGAAGAAATTGAGGATGAAGGACAGGGTCAGACGGTCTCCGACCACCTCGGAAACCGGCAGATTGTTCTCGAACGACCAGCCCCAGTTGCCCTGCAGAATGCCGGAGAAACCGTTCGGCCCCGGCCAGAAGCCCATCCAGACGGCATATTGTTCGAGAATGGGTTTATCCAGCCCGTATTCCTTACGCAGGAAGGCCACTTTTTCCAGTGCCGCCGTTTCCCCCTGCGCCTGCAGTTCCTGAATCATGTTCGAGAGATAATCGCCGGGCGGCGCCTGGATGATCAGAAAGATCACCAGCGAAATAATCAGCAGGGTCGGCAGCATGATGAACAGCCGCCGGGCAATATAGGTCAGCATGATCCCTTCCCCCCGAACGGACAGGTGGTCACCCGCCTTTGCATGATTTGCTTTCTTTTCAGCGTCATTCGTCTATCCAGAAGGTATCGACCCGGTAAATGCCGAACAAGGCCCCGGGATCCCAGTTGTACACGCCCTCTTCAGGAACATTGCGCAAGCGGTTCGATATCAGTACCGGCTGGCGGACCCCGGCGATGATGCCGATGGTGAACTGCTGTTCGGCATGAATGGCCAGCATGCGCTTCCAGATGGCGCGGCGTTCCTCGCTGCCGGTGCTGACAATCCAGCGTTCATACAGATCGAGCAGCTCCTTCGCCTCGGGCATATCCGGGGGCTCACCCGCCTTGCCGCCGGTTTCGTAATACTGCCCCCATTTCGGCCATTGCAGGCCAAGCTGGCTGGTCGGCGCCAGTTCGGCGGGGCTGGCATCAGGGGTGGGCAGGCCGTTTTCCAGCCCGCTCCAGATCGCCATCTGGCTCAGGCCGGAAAAAATGCGGTTGCGGAACACCGTGCGCTGGATCGGCTTGATGTAGAGCTTGATGCCGATTTCCCGCCAGGTTTCGCCGATCAGCTCCAGAATGTCGGATTGCTCCGTATCCTCGCCGGCCGTCTCGACAATGATCTCCAGCGGCCGCCCGCCGGGCATCAGGCGAATACCGGCACCATCGCGTTCGCGCAGGCCCATTTCATCAAGCAGGGCATTGGCCCTGTCCGGATCATAGACCGCCCATTTCCGAAACAGTTCCGGATCATAGAGGGGGCTGTCCGGCAAAACCCCGTTATTGCCCTCCAGCGCCAGGCCGAAATAGATCGATTCATTGATCAGGGTCCGGTCAATGCCCAGCGACAGGGCCCGGCGGAAACGGACATCGCGGAAAAGCCTGCGCCAGTCCGGATCACTGACATTCAGATTGGGAAACAGCGCTTCATGGGCCCCGCGCGAGGTACGCCAGAGGCGCACCTTGTAGCCGACGCGTTCCTCATTGCCCTTGAGGAACGGATAGGTGGGAAAGCCGAGCCCGGCGGCCTGAAGATCGACGCCGCCACCACCGGCCTGCACCGGGATCAGGGCCGGAGAAACCTGGGTCAGCACCAGCCGGTCGATATAGGGCAGTTGCAGGCCGTTTTCATCGATCCGGTGGAAATAGGGATTGCGCTCACCGATATAGCGCGCAGCGGGCGGGCGGGTGCGGTTCACCCAGGGCTGCAGGGTCGGCAGATCCGGATTGTCAAACTTGTACTGATTGTCCAGGCGGTTATGCAATGAGGCCCAGTTGCGCGCCCGGGCCTTTTTCACCCGCGTGGCCAGTTCATCGGCCTTGGCATACCGGGCATGAAAGCGTTTCAGATAATGGGCCGGGCGATAGATGAACAATGGCGACGTACCTGCAAGGGCCGGCAGGAAAAACGGGTTGGGCCGCGACCATTCATAGATGATGGTCCGCTCATCGGGAAAGCTGACTTTCGGCAGTTCACCCTTGATACGCAGGCTTTGCGGCGGGCCGGCGGGGCTCAGATCCGTATTATTGGCGACATCCTCCCACCAGTAGCGGAAATCCTCGGAGGTGAAGGGTTCGCCATCGGACCAGCGATGCCCCTTGCGCAGGGTCAGGGTGAATTTGCGCCCCGCCTCAACCGTTACCTTTTCCAGAATATCGGGAACGATGTTGTACTGGCTGTCATAGGTGACGAGACGGGCATAGCCATAGACCATCATCAGGCGGACATCCTTGGCCCGCCCGATCAGCATGCGCAGGTCGCCGCCATGGCGCCCGCTCTGCCGGCCCATCGCGGCCACATTGGTGATACGCGGATGTTCCGGCAGGCGTTCGGCCACCGGCGGCAGTTTTCCCGCCGCCACCTCATCGGCGAAATACGGGCTGTCCACATAGGTCAGGGCCTTCCCGGGCAGGGGAAGGAGCGGCAGGAGAAGCGCCGCCATCAGCAGCAGGCCGCGAAGGGGCCTCATGATCCGCCCTCCGCATCCAGCCAGAACGTATCGGGCATGTAGATACCGAAATCGGCACCCGGATCCCAGTTATAGATCGCCTTTTCAGGAACATTGTGCAGGCGGTTGCTGCGCACCACCGGCTGCAGAACGCCCGAAATCACACCAATGGTAAATTGCTGATCGGCATGGATATCCAGCATCTCCTTCCAGATCGCGGCACGCTCCTCATCGCTTTTGGCGTTGCGCCAGGCATTGTTCAGTTCCATCAGGCGGATAGCGGCGGGCATGTCCGGCGGCTCGCCCGCCTTGCCGGAAGTTTCGTAATACTGGCCCCATTTCGGCCATTGCAGGCTCTGCTGGGTCGTCGGCGCCAGTTCGGAGGGATCCATGGCCGGGGTGGGAATGCCGTTTTCAAAACCCGACCAGACGGACATCAGAGTCTCACCCGAAAAAATGCGGTTGCGGAAAACCTCACGCTGGGACGGCTTGGTAAAAATCCTGATACCGATCTCCCGCCAGGTTTCGGTGATCAGTTCCAGAATGTCCGTCTGCTCGGTCGATTCACCCGCTGTCTCGACCACGATTTCCATCGGCCGGCCATCGGGCAGCAGGCGGATACCGTCATCATTGCGCTCCGTCAGGCCGATTTCATCCAGCAGGCGATTGGCCGCCTCTATATCGAAGCGGGTCCATTTCTTCATGCGCTTCTCATCATAAAGCGGGCTTGCCGGAAGCGCGGTGTTGTTGCCCTCCAGCGCCAGGCCGAAAAACAGCGATTCATTGATGATCGCCCGGTCGATGGCCATGGACAGGGCCCGGCGGAAGCGCACATCGCGGAACAGCTTGCGCCATACGGGATCATTGGCATTCAGATTAGGATAAATCGCGAAATGCGATCCCTTGGCCGTACGCCACAGATTGACCTTGTAGCCGGAGCGTTTCTCGTTCTGCTTGAGAAACGGCACATCGCTGAAACTGAGGCCGCGGGCCTGAAGATCCGTTTCCCCCGCCCCGGTCTTGGCCGGTATCAGCTTGGCATCCACCACCGGCATAATGATGCGGTCGATATAGGGCAACTGGCGCCCGCGGCTGTCGATGCGGTGAAAATAAGGATTGCGTTCGGCGATGAAACGGGTCGTCGGCGGTTTGCTGACCAGCCGCCACGGCTGCAGGGTCGGCAGATCCGGATTGCTGAGACGGTACATTTCATCCATGCGGTTATGGCGCGAGGCCCAGTTGCGCATGCGCACCCGCTCCAGCGCCGTCAGCTTCTTCTTCGATTTGTATTTCTTGTGAAACTGCTTCAGGTAATGGGCCGGCCGGTAGATGAACAGCGGCGCCGCCCGCGCCAGTGCCGGCAGGAAATAGGGATTGGGCTTCGACCATTCATAAATGACCGTATAGGCATCGGGAAAGCTGACCGTCGGATACTCGCCATCGATCTTCAGGGTGATCGGCGGCCCGGTGGGCGACAGTTCCTTGTTATTGGCCACATCCTCCCACCAATAGCGGAAATCCTCCGAGGTGAAGGGTTCGCCATCGGACCAGCGCATGCCCTTGCGCAGTTTGAAGATGAAGCGCCGCCCGTCCTCTATCTTGACCGATTCGACGATATCGGGGCGCAGATTGTACTGCTCGTCATAGGTGACGAGACGGGCATAGCCATAGACCACCAGCAGGCGCGTATCCTTGCTGCGCCCGATCAGCATGGTCAGTTCCCCGCCCTGACGGCCCAGAACGCGCTGCTTGCCGTCGAAGGCTACTTCGCGCGGGTGTTCGGGCATGCGCTGTTCGACCGGCGGCAGCTTGCCGGCCGCCACCGCCTCGCGGAAGAAGGGGGGCTCCACCAGCGCCTGGGCGCGGACAGTGACCGCCCCCGGGATCACAGCCGTGATCATCATTGCAAGGCAGAAAAACCACATCCGCATTGTCATCATGCCACCTCCGCGAAAGATGCATCCTCGGCAGCGCGGACGAAATGGCCACCACCCAGATCATGCATGCGCAGCCGCCGCCCTGGCCCGACCGTGAACGGTGCCGGCCAGGCCGTGGGTTCGGAGGCCTTGCCCTCCATCAGTGCCGACAGATCGAGGCGGGCATGAATATCCGGCTTGGGCACCGCCGCCAGCAATGCCCGGGTATAGGGATGAACCGGATTGGCGAACAGCGCCTGTTTCGGCGCCGTTTCCACCAGCCGCCCCCGGCACATGACGGCGATGCGGTCGGCGATATAATCGACAACGGCCAGATTGTGGGAAATGAACAGGAAGGTCAGGCCAAGCTCATCCTTCAGGTCAATCATCAGATTGAGGATCTGCGCCTGAATGGAAACATCGAGCGCCGAAACCGGCTCATCGCAGATCAGCAGGTCCGGCTGCAGCGCCAGGGCGCGGGCAATGCCGATGCGCTGGCGCTGACCGCCGGAAAAACTGTGCGGATAGCGCCTGAGATAGCGGGCATCGAGCCCGACCAGACCCATCAGCTCCTTGACCCGCTCGCCGCGCTCATGCTGGTCGCCGATATTGTGGATCACCAGAGGTTCGGAAATGATGTCGAACACCGTCATCCGCGGGTTGAGCGATGAATACGGATCCTGAAACATGAACTGCATCTTGCGGCGGAAGTCGAACAGTTCCTTGTCCTTCAGCGCCAGAACATCGATCAGCCTGCCGCGATCATTATAGGTAACGCTGCCGCCATCGGCGCTGAGCGCCCGCATCAGGATCTTGCTGGTCGTGGTCTTGCCACAACCGGATTCGCCCACCAGCCCCAGACATTCGCCGTGATTGATGAAAAAACTGACATCATCGACCGCCAGAATCTTTTGCGTCTTGTGAGCGCCGAATCCCTTCTTCTTGGTGGTGAAACACTTGGTCAGATTCCTCACATCCAGAAGCGGGCCGGCCTTGTCGGCCTCGGGCGGCCAGGGTTCCTTGCCCGCCAGCAGGTGAGCATGGGACTGCTTGATCTCGCGGATCGGCACCAGACGTTCCCCCGGTTTCATGTCAAAACGGGGCACCGCATGCAAAAGCGCCTTCAGATAAGGGTGGCGGGGATCGGTGAAGATATCCTCAAGCGTGCCGCGTTCCATGACCTGGCCGTGATACATCACCACGATTTCATCGGCCATGTTGGCCACCACCCCCAGATCATGGGTGATCATCAGGATCGCCATGCCCAGCTCGGCCTGCAGATCGTTCATCAGCTTCAGGATCTGCGCCTGAATGGTCACATCCAGCGCCGTCGTCGGCTCATCGGCAATCAGCAGCGCCGGATGACAGACCAGGGCCATAGCGATAACGGCGCGCTGGCGCAGCCCCCCGGACAGTTCAAAGGGATAGATCTTCGGCGCATGATCCGGATCGGGGAAGCCGACCAGGCGCAGGATATCGCGGGTCATTTCCATCGCCTCGCGGCGCCCGGCATTGCGGTGCAGAAGCACGGCCTCGGAAATCTGATCGCCGATGGTATGCAGCGGCGACAGAGAGGTCATCGGTTCCTGAAACACCATGGATATCCGCCCGCCGCGCAGCTGGCGCATCGGCAGGCCGTCGGGCTTCAGTTTGACGATATCCTGAAAGGTTCCGGGCTTGTCGGGGTCGAAAAACAGGATTTCCCCGCTGGTGATCCGCGCCGATTTCGGCAGGATGCCCATGATCGATTGTGAGATGACCGATTTTCCCGAACCGCTTTCCCCCACCAAAGCGACGGTCTTTCCGGCGGGAATGCGGAAGGAAACCCCGTCCACCGCCTTCACCACGCCTTCGGATACGTGAAACTCGACCCGCAGGTCCCGGACCCTCAGGACATTGCTCATGCCTTATCCTTCTCCCCGCCGGGCGCGGAAGCGGTGTCACCTTCCGCCATCATCCGCCCCGTCAAACCCCCGGGCGCAAAGCCCGTAAATCCCAGTTGCTCGAAATTGGCAATGGTCGCGGCATCCGGTTCAATGCCCGCGGCAACAGCCTTTGCCGCCGCCAGACGGGCCAGATTCAGAAAATCCTCAATGCCGGAATCGATCCGCAGCCGCCCCCCGTCCGCCTTCAGGCTGAGTTGCATCCAGCCATTGGCGCGGTCCCGCCGCGTCGAAAAATAACGCAACCTGATTTCGCGCAACTCCTCCCAGTCAAACGCTACGCCGAAAGGGCCGGTTTGTTCTATACCCCTGTCATCGGCCCTTATATGTGTCACCTGCCGCCATATGGTGCGGATACCGAACGCACCGAACAGGGCGGCCAGCCCCCCGAAGACATAAACCATGACAGATGCCGGGTGAACGAGCAAGAGCGGACCCGCCGTCAGCACCAGTCCCGTTCCCGCACGGAAATAATCGCCAAGAACAGCCTTCCGGGAATAACGGTGTTCCATCCTCATACGCACCCGTTCATTTGCCGGATCCCTGTCATTCCCTCTTTCATAACACCTCACGCATTGTGACGTATTCTCCCGCATCGATCCACCGGGCAGCCGGATGGTCTGTGACCGTCCGCACAAATCCTTCGATAAAACCCCACAGCTCTTCGTCATGGACCAGATGATGGCTCAGAAGACCGATGGGTTTCGTGGCCTCGACCCTGCCCCTCAGCCTGTTCTCAAGCGCCGTCCGCAGCATGGCAATCCAGATATCCTCTGCCACCAGACCACCGCCAAGACGCCAGGCGACAGGGTCAATATGCGCATCAAGCGTGACAAAACCCTTAAACCCCGCCCCCCTGTCGGTAAAGCGCGACAGTGCCGCAAATCCGGCCGCGCGCAGGGCCGGGGCATGAACCGGATCGATCCGGTTCCACGGCGGCACGAAAAAAGCGGGGCCGACACCGCAGAATCCCTGCAGGCGCGCCCGTCCCCGCCGCAGTTCCGCCACAACATGCTCCGCATTCCGGTGCCCGGGATATTCGCTCTTCTTTTCCCCGGCCGGGGCATGGTTGACATGGGCATAGCCGTGCTGGGCCAGGGTCAGCCGCGGCGTGTCATTACCAAGGCAGATCTCCAGATCCATCTCCGCCGCTGCGGGAATCACCGCCAGACACAAAGGTGCGTCATATTCGCCGGCAACGGCCAGCAGCCGATCCAATGCCGGTGTCCGGGTGGTGGCGTCATCATCACGCCACCAGAAGCGGGCCACAAGCCCGGCCTCCCCCCATTCATCCAGCGCCCGGCGCAATGGCGGCAGATCGCTCATGACCCTCAGTCCCACTCCGCCTGCCGGGCATAGGCACCGATGAGCGCCGCCGATTTTTCCGCCCCGTTCATATCCAGAACAGGGGCGGGGGGGACCTGCAGGGTCAGCGCCTCATCAATGGCGGCAGCCAGGGCGGGCGGGTTCAGTTTTTCCTCATCGAGCAGGCACAGGGCACCGCGTTCGGCCAAAAGGCGGCAGCGCAGTGTCTGTTCGGTTTCGATACCGCCGGCATAGGGAACCGCAAGGGCCGGAATGCCGGCCTTCTGAACCTCCATCATCGTATTGTAACCGCCCTGGCTGATAGATAACCGCGCCCCGGCCAGCAGGGCGGGAAAATCGCTCCGCGCTCTTTCCACGATAACACCATCATCCGCCATCCGGCGCAGCATGGCGAAATCCTCCTCCGGGACATTGACACCGGCCAGCACCCGCCAGGGCAGATCGCGCGCCGCCGACAGGGGGCGGGCCTGAACGGCGCAGCGCAGTAAATCGAGACCGACAGCCCCGCCTCCGGCCGAAACGATCACCTCGCCATTACCGTCCGCCGTTGTTCCGGCCGTCCCCGTTTCATCGACGACATAGCCGGTATAGCGCAGCTTGTCCGCAATCTCGCGGGCATGGGGAAAGGTGCGCTCGAAGGGGCAGAAATCCGGATCGCCATGAACCAGCACCGCATCGAAATAGCGCTGAACACGTTCGACCATTTCCAAATTGCGTTCCGGCTTGTGCTGAGCGACGAGAATATCCCGCACCGAGGACAGCACCATCGCCCGGCGCGTTGTCCGGGCCGTCACCGCATCGAGCAGCGGCAGCAGTTCAAAGCGCATCTGACGACGGCCGAAGGGAAACAGTTCGAACAGCAGCAGATGCGGATCGATCCGTCGCCAAAGATCCGTCAGGGCCTCGCGGCGGCGCTGGCGCCAGGCATCGTCGATCGGGTGGTCGTTCTCATCCACCAACTGCTTGAAGCGCAGATCCGTGGCGCGCACCGGCGGCAGTTGCTCCAGCCGCGCGCCGCCGATGTTCAGCCCCGGTACCGCCATCCCGCCGGAGACAATGGTGACATCCAGACCGGCGCGGGCCATGGCACGGGCCAGGGTTGCCGCCCGCTTCAGATGGCCGATACCCAGCAGATGCTGCACGTAGAAAAAAATCCGTTTTCCCTGCGCTTCCTCGCGGTTCATTTCGCCTCCAGCGGAATATTGGCTTCGATCAGGCGCACATCGCCGGAGTTGTCCGATGCAAACCGATGCAGGGCGCTCCAGTCCAGCTTCACCGGCGCCCGCCCCAGCATCGGCCAGCCTGTGGCCATGGCCAGCAGGGCCCGGATCAGCGCCTTGTGGGCAACGGCGATCACCCGCTCGTCACGAGCGGCCAACTCTGCCAGAAAGGGGCGCAGACGCGCCATGACCATGCGCGGGCTCTCCCCGCCCGGAGGGCACATATCCAGGCCGCGGTCCTCGTTTTCCCTCATGCCCTCAGGGTCACGCTCACGCAATGCGCTCAGATATTGCCCCTCCCAGGCGCCGAAATCCATCTCGATCAGCGCCGGATGGGTCTCCACCGCCCGGCCGGAGAGGATTTCCGCCGTCCGCCGCGCCCGGATCAGCGGGCTGGACAACCAGCGCCAGCGATCGTAAGGGGCGGGAACACGCAGACGGCGCAATGCCGCCTCGGTCTCGGGCAGCAAGGGAATATCGGTCCGCCCCTGCAGGCGTCCCTCTGCATTCCAGGCCGTGCGCCCATGGCGCAGCACGATCAGTTCAGCAGCCATGAAGCATCGCCTCCAGCCGCTTTGCCGCCTCATCCATATTGCGTTCCTCCGCAACGAAGCGCCGCGCCGCCGCACCCATCCGCCGCCGCCTGCCCCCGTCATCGAGCAGCCCGGCGATGGCAGCAGCGAAAGCGGCATTATTGCCCGGTTCCGTCAGCAGTCCGGTTTTCCCCCGGCGCACCACATCGGGCACACCGCGGGTATCCGTGGCAACCACGGGCAATCCATATAGCTGCGATTCAAGAAATACCATGCCATAGGCTTCATTGACCGCCGGCCAGACAAACAGATCCGATGCCCTGTAGAGGGAGGACAGCAACGCCCTGTCGACCTGTCCGGTAAAAAACACCCGCCCCGCGAAAGAGGAGAACAGCGCCTCGGTTTCCGCGCGGGCCGGACCATCGCCTGCAATCAGCAATTGCCAGTCATCACGGCCCAGACAGTCCAGCGCCGCCGCCAGCGCGCGATAGGAGGCCAGCTTGTCGCCATGGCGCAGCATGCCCACGGCCAGCAGCCAGGGCCGCGACGGATCGGTTCCGAAACGATCGGTAACATCCTTCCTTGCTTGCGCCTTATCCGGCTGTGGCCAGGCATCGGTATCGATGAATGGCGGCCACCAAAACGGCGGGCGATCATCCGGCAGGGCGGCAGCAACGCAGGCCATGTCATGACGGGTCATGCAGATCACCGCTCTGGCCTGATTCAGTGCCTCCACACTGGCGTGATGGCCCGGTACCCAGGGGCCATGGGCACGCTTTGGCGCAATCGAGGGCTCGGCAACGACATAGGGCAGGCCGAGAGTGCGGCTAACCCGCATGCCCACCCAATCCGGCGCCTTGTAATACAGATGATAGGTCAGCCATATATCCGCCTGCCAATCCCGGCCCCAGGATGCGATCAGGCGGTCTGCTTCCGCCTCCGCCTGCCGGCGGATATCCCTCTGCTGCTCCGGTGTGACGGCGCGGCTGCGCAGGCGGCTGGCGATGAAGGGTTCATGTCCCCCGCGGCGCAGGCATTCGAGAATCAGCCGTCCCACCGTCC